>NZ_JBVIIM010000007.1:0-165412 GCF_055569765.1 Streptomyces sp. NPDC031365
GGCTCAGTGCTTGGCATATGGGGCGGTTCTCCTGTCGTGCCCTCTCAGGCTAACCCCGCAGAGCGGGACGTCTCACCCAAGGCTGACAGAGAGGGTTCTGAGCTGCGGCATCGCACTGGTGTGCATGTAGGTCCTGCGATCTTGGGGCCCTCCCCCTGCCGAACTACGTGGTGGCCGGGGCGGGTTCGGTGAGGCGGTCCAGCCGCGTGTAGAGGGCCCGTACGAGGCGGGCGCGGTTCTGGGCGCAGCGGGCGGTGCCTTCCGGCGCCTATCAGGCGGCTTCCACCGGTTCGAGTTCCTCGCCTCCCTGATTGCCATGGACAGCGAGCACGAGTTCCACGCGAACCCGTGGTCCGGCGACTTCCTGCTGGAGGGCTGGTGGGGGTACGACGACGTCGGCCTCGCCCCGGATATCGCTCGGAAGATCAACGAATCCTGGCCGCTCCTGCAGGCCGGCGCCTTCGGCGGGGAGGTCCAACGGGCTGAGGCTCTTGGTATTCGCCGTACGACGACTCCTACTTCAGCCAGGCCCGTCCCCTCGACATCGACCACCTGGTCCCGCTTGCCGAAGCATGGGACTCCGGCGCCTCTGCCTGGACCAGCGCCGAACGCCAGGCGTATGCCAACGACCTCGACGATGCCCGCGCGCTGATCGCGGTGTCCGCAGCCAGCAACCGGTCCAAGGCCGACCAGGACCCCACCACCTGGCAGCCCCCGGCCACCGGGTACCGCTGCACCTACGCAACCGACTGGGTCGCCATCAAGACCAGGTGGAGCCTCGCCGTCGACCCCGCCGAACAGACGGCTATCTCCACGATCCTCGACACCTGTCCCGATGCGCCCATCGAGGTCACCCGAGTCCGCTGACCACACGGCTAGGTCGTGTTTTGAAAGTTGGCTCTGCGTCTCGTCCCGCATCGCGATGATCTCGGTGTGGGACGAGGGGATCTTTCTGACGATCAGTGGGCTGTGCTGAAGCCGCTGTTGCCGGTCGCGGTGCTGGGGCGGCCGTCTTTGGGCAGGCTGAAGCTGATCGACGGAATCCGGTGGCGGGTGCGGACCGGTGCTCCGTGGCGGGACCTGCCGTCGGAGTACGGGCCGTGGCAGACGGTCTACGGACTCTTCCGCCGCTGGCAGCGTGACGGCACCTGGCCTGAACTGCTGACCCGGCTGCAGGTCCGGGCGGACGCGGCCGGGCTGATCACGTGGGAGGTCAACGTCGACTCCACGATCTGCCGGGCCCATCAGCACGCCGCAGGCGCCCGCCGCGACGGCCAGGCTCAGAACGAACCGCCGGGCGGAACCCGCACCGAGCCCGACGACCACGGCCTGGGCCGGTCCCGGGGAGGCTTCACCACCAAGATCCACCTGGCCTGCGAGCAAGGCCAGCAGCCGCTTTCTCTGCTGGTCACCGCAGGTCAGCGCGGTGACAGTCCTCAGTTTTCAGCCGTCCTGGAAGGCATCCGGGTGCCCCGCACCGGACCTGGCCGGCCCCGTGTCCGCCCGCTTCGAGTGCGGGGCGACAAGGCGTACTCCTCCCGCGCCAACCGGGCCTACCTGCGAAAGCGCGGCATCCGCTGCACCATCCCGGAGCCTGCCGACCAGGCCGCCCACCGCAAACGGCGCGGGAAGGCCGGCGGGCGGCCTCCTGCCTTCGACCGCGAGGACTACAAGGCCCGGCACGCGGTCGAGTGCGGGATCAACCGGCTCAAGCGCAACCGGGCGGTCGCCACCCGGTTCGACAAACTCGCCGTCCGCTTCGAAGCCACCGTCCTGATCGCCGCGATCGGCGAATGGCTGTGACCGGCCTGAGCCGTCGGATCCGCGTGCCATGCTGACCGCGACTCGGGTCGACAGCGAGGGGAAGGCAACGATGGCGGCTCAGTACTACGGCGCCGACAGCGAGAACGGCGACCGCATCGACGACCCCTCCGAAGACGCGCTGTTCATGATGATCAGCGACCTCAACGACTCCGACAACACCTTCGTCGTCGTCCAGCCCGACGAGGACGACCCCGTCTGGTTCGCCTCCGTGGCCGTCGTGGACGAAGGCGGCTACGAGATCGTCCGCCGTGACACCACCCGCGACGAGCACGAGGTCACCACGGCAACCAGCATCAACGACATCGCCCGCGACCTCACCATCTGGATGGCCGCCCGCGACTTCCCCGGACAGCCAACCAGGCAGGTCAGCGACTTCTAAAACACGGCCTAGTCCGCGTATCGTCGAGTGATGGAGGTTATCGCGGTGGCTGGTTATGGGGCGCTTTCCGACGTATACGAGTGGCTGATCGGGGACGACAGGTTGACCCCCGCCAAGGCAGCCGCGGTTTACTACAGCGATGTCGTGGGCTCTCTGCCGCCCAACGCGCGCGTCCTCGACTGCGCGTGTGGAACCGGCCAGCTCGCCGTCGGTCTCGCGAGTCTTGGCCTTGACGTGGTCGCCGCAGACGCCAGTGATGGGATGGTTCGCCGGACCGAGAAGGCCGCCGACGAGCAGGGTGTCTCGCTTCGAGCCCTCCGCGCGAGCTGGGACGAGCTGCCCGACCACCTGGAGGACTCCACGTTCGATCTGGTGTTCTGCGTCGGCAACTCGCTCGGGCACGCCGAGGGCGCAGCCGGGCGCCTGACCGCACTGGAAGCGATGTCGCGGCTGCTGAATCCGGGCGGACGCCTTGTGCTCCACTCACGCAACTGGGAGCTCGTGCGCTCCGCCGGCTCACGGGTAGACGTCCGTGATCGACTCATCCGCCGCAACGACCGCGATGCGGTCGTCAGCTACTACTGGCAGATCGAGCAGCGCTGGGAGCAGGAACACTTCCTCGAGATCGTGGTCGCCCAGATCGAGCCGGATGGGGCAGTGCGAGCCTGCTCGGAGCGGTTGTCCATCTGGCCCTACCGGTACGAGGACCTCGTGGCGCAGTTGCGGAGCGTCGGGCTCACGGTGCAGTCCACCACCTTCGATCCCGAGAACGATGGATACCTGGTGGTCGCCAGCCGCGACCAGGCGCGAGGCACGTCTGAGCCGGCGCGCTGATCCGCCTTTCGTCGTTGCCGTTGCCGACCTGCCAGCTCGCGACCGCCTGCCGCGGGTTCTTCGCGAAGTGTTCAGCGCTTGAAGCGGTTGCTGCGGGTACGGTCCTCACCCTGCATCTGACCTGCTCGAGCTGAGGCTGGAAACAGCTCACGATCTGCCTTACCGTCAGCTCACTCAGTGGCTGGGGAATTACGTGAACTTCCGCCTGGGGGATTTCGCGATCGTCCACACGCGGCTGTGGGAGCCGGCGGCGGAACTGATGGCCCGGACGCGCACCGCCCGGAACTGGGATCGGCGGGGCCAATACAGCGCCGGCCTGGCCGAACTCGCGTTGCACCACATTGGATGGCTCGAGGCCTGGCAGCAGGAGCGGCCCGAGGACCCCGATCTTGCCCTGGTGGCGGCTGAACTGGAGATCGACCGTGCCTGGGAGATACGTAGTGCCGCGCGCGCCCGCCATGTGACGCGGGAGCAGTTCCAAGCGTTTCACGCGGTGCTGCGCGACGCCGAACCGGTCCTGCGGACGGCCGCCGACCTCAACCCCGGCGACCCAGTCCCCTGGCGGATCCTCATCGCCCACGCCATGGGCGTCAGTGTTCCCCGCGCGGTGTTCGACGAGTACCTGGATCGGGGGCGCGAAGCCGACCCGCACCATGTGGGCCTGCACGCCCGGGCGGTGCAGTACCTGGCGCAGAAGTGGTACGGCTCGCACGCGGAGATGTTCGAGTTCGCTGAGTCGGCCGCCGCTGCAGGCCCTTGAGGGATCACCCCTGCGAGGACTGCCCCTGCACGCGGTCACCGAGTACGCGCTGGAGCACGAGGCGGGGATCGGGAAGGGGCCGGTCGCCTGGTCCCGGATCGAGCAGCTTGTCGAGGCGGACCTTTCGCTGTCCGCCGGGTTTGAGGCGGACGACCGACGCGCAGCGGGCTTCCGCAACCACCTCGCGCTCGCGCTGATCCGCTCCGGGCGTGAAGCCGAGGCCTTGGAGGTCTTCCGTCTCATCGGCACCGACGCCCGCGCATTCCCTTGGGCGTATCTGGGCGATCCGAGGGAGATCTTCCTTCTGATGCGCCAGGGCGTCCGGGTCGGTGTCACGCGCCGGACGCCGTACTTCGGCGGCTCCGGCCCGGCACCGGCCGCCACCAGCCCGTCCGGTGCGGCGACCACAGGGGACGCCGCAACTGCTCCTGTGTCCATGGCTGTCGCGCTCCCCGGCGCGCCGCTGCGGGACATCCGCACGGCGGTCCTGCTCACCGGCACGACTATGCGACTCGCTCCGGCCCGCGGAGGCGGCACGTTCGTCGAGCTCGCGTCCTCGGCGGATCCGCCGGGTCGCCGGGTCGCCGGGTCGCCGCAAGGGCATGCGCCAGACCCTGCCCGGCGAGAGGAGGGCTGCCGCGACTGGCCGGGTACGTTCAGCCGGGGCGAAAAGTGGCCGGTCCTGGTGGCGGTAAAGGAGGGCGCGGACTACACGCTCCACCTGTACCGCGATGGCCGTCTGGTGGTCGCCCACGCCTGGTGGGCCGACCCGGCCGAAATGCCGACGCAGGAAGAAGCGGCGAAGCGGGCGACTGCGATAGCGGCGGCGTACGGGGCGGCGGACCACCGGGCCCTCACCGCGGTCCTGCGCGGCACCGATGATCCGCGTCATCACCTCGCCGAGGCATTCGCGGCGCTCGGGCTGTCCTCGCCCCCGGCCGCCTTCGGGCACCGTCCCGAGCCCTTGGCCGAGGTGCCGGGTGCACAACTGGTTGAGCGGCGTTCCATCTTCCGCGCAATCAGAGAGTCACTTGTCTTCGAGAGTGACGGTGCCTCCAACGGAGAACTGCCCCCACTGTCCTGACCGCAGACCCGTCACCGAGCCGTCGAACAGGGGCCCGCGGACCATACGGGCCACTGGATCACGGCCGACTTCATCGTGCACCAGTCACGTGCCTGAGCCTACGTCGGACTTCCGTCGGACTCGGGGTGTCAGGCGGAGGGAGGGCTTGGTCGGTGATCGGCTGACCAGCCGTGGACCCCGTCAGCGGCCCTTTTCCTGGTCATGGGTTCGCCTGGGTCGTTGTGACCGGTTGGGGGTTCGTGCGACGAGGAGGGCGATGTCGTCGGTGTGGTCGGTGGCCATGCCAGCGAGGATTTCGTCGCAGAACATGTCGAGGTCTTCGCGGGCAAGGGCGGCGGCGTGCTGTCGTAGGCGGGTCATGCCGTGACTGAGATCCTCGCCGCGTCGTTCGATGAGCCCGTCGGTGTACATCAGCACGGTGGAGCGGGCGGGCAGGGTTTCGGTGGCGTGACGGCGCGAACAGGTGGGGTCGACACCGAGGAGGAGACCGCGGCCGCCTTCGAGGTAGCGGGTGTCGCCCTCGTGGGTGACCAGCAGGGGCGGCAGGTGTCCGGCGCTCGAGTAGGTGATCGTCCAGTCTCCGCTGTCGTCCTCGTCGAGGAAGGTGTACAGGCAGGTGGCCGTGGCGTGTGGATAGAGGGACTGGTGAGCGAGGTCGAGGCGGCTCAGGATCTGCCCGGGAGGTTCTTGTCGGTCGCAGCCGATGCCGCGGAGCATGTTGCGCAGCTGGCTCATGGTGATCGCGGCGCGCAAGTCATGACCGGTGACGTCCCCGATAATCATGGTGGTGCTGCCGTTGGGCAGGAGGAAGCTGTCGTACCAGTCGCCGCCGACCTCGGCGGTGGTGGCGGCGGGCGCGTACCGTGCGGCCAGCCGTAGCGGGCCGGTCTGCGGCAGGGTGGGCAGCAGCGAGCGCTGGAGGCGTTCGGCGATGTGCTGGGTCTCGCGGTGGAGCCGGGCGTTGTCCACGCCGAGAGCGATGCGGTGGGTCAGGTCCTCCACCATGGCGAGGTCGTCCTCTGTGAGAGGGGCCCGGTCGGCGGAGCGGCCGATGGTCAGCGCACCGAGGACCTGACGGCGGGCGCGTACGGGGGCGACCACGGCGGTCTGGGTGCCGAGTTGGTCGAACACCTCGAGCTGACGGGCGTGCAGCGGGTCGGCAGCCTTGTCGGGGCTGGGAATGTCGGCTGCGGTCAGCAGCAGGGGGCCGGCACCGATGAGCGCGCGTGAGAGCGGACCCACTGGATTTTCCGGGACGGCGGGCAGCAGGCCGGTCAGGCCGCCGACCGGCAGTATGCGGGGATCGCGGTGGACGACACTGACCCGGCGGGGGCGGCCGTCGTCGTCGAGGAGGTCGACCGCGCACCAGTCGGCCAGCTGGGGCACCAGTATGCGGCAAACCCGATCAACCGCAGCGTAGGAATCGAGCGTGCTGGTCATGGCGGTGGTGGTCTCCGCCAACAGAGTCAGCCGGTCCAGCGCCCGCTGGACCACTTGGTCCACCTCGAAATCGTCCATACCCCCCTCCTTCCCGTCGGGCCCACGATTGAAGGCGGCACGGCTACGCCTTCCCTCAAAGACTGAGGCCCGGGGGGGACACTGTCCCCTTCACCACTACGTCCCCCTGACCACGCCCGGTCCCCGGTTGTTCCCCAGGGTCCATCGCAGGGCGACGGTCGGTCTGGAGCGGCTCTGCGTCCCTGCTCGGGGGATCGCGGGACGCAGAGCCACGACCACGGCGGGGGTGGATACGGGGCCTGGCGGTGTGCCGCGTACGGTCAGCGTGCGCTTGATGAGCAAGGCCGTGCCACGTGGTCCAAAGCCCCGCAGACGGGGACGCCGGTAAGCGCCGACGAGGTAGCCGCCGGGCGGCCCGGTTCAGGAGGCGAGGTGGCAGGATGACGCGGTGTCCGACTCTCTGCACGAACCGTGGCTGCGCGGTATCGCCTTCAATCCGGCGGCGCCCTCCGACGTTCTGATACGCCTGGTGGATTCAGCGGCCGGTGAGGCCGGCCTGCTGATGTGCGCGGGTCGTGACATGCCCGACGCCGTCATCGACGCGGCCCTGAACCACCCGGACAGAGTGATCCGCCGCGCGCTCGCGCTGAACCGGCACATCGACCCCGCACGACTCGCCCCCTTGGCGACGGACCCGTCGGGGATCGTCCGCGGGTGGCTCGCCGGCGGCAGCCCTGCCCATCTCCGCCCGCGATGGGTCCGACCACTGCCGGACGACATCCTCGTCACCCTCCTGACCGCCCGGGACGGGGGTGAAGACGGCACGCTCACCGCGAACGAGATCGTCGGGGAGCTCATTTCCTCCCAGCAGATCCCTCTGTCCTTCCACCGCTCCATGGCCGGGCACGAGAACCCCCAGCTCCGTGAACGCGCCACCTGGGAGTGGCAGTCGCTCACCGCCGCGCAGCGGGAGGCCCTGCTCGACGACCCCGACCCCGCGGTACGGAAGGCGGCGCAGGAGCACAGCTGGGTGCTGGATCCCGAACGGGTGGAGGCCAGGCTGCCGTCCTACGGCTCCCGCGGCAAGCCTTTCGTGTTCGGCAGGTGTGCCCTGTCCCCCGCGCTCGTCGAGCAGTGCTTCGCGGAAGGCACAGTGCACTCCCTGACCTGGAATCCCCACATCCCGGCCGACGCCGTCGCCCGGCTCGCCCGCCGCCCAGAGGCGGAAATCCGCGAGTTGGTCGCCGCCCGGCCCGACCTGGGACCGGACCTGGTGGCGGAGCTGGGGGAGGACCCGGACGAGGACGTGCGGATGCGCGCAAGCCTCCACCCCTTCCCCCGCACCTGGGCCGAGTACTGGGCAATCGACAGGGTCATCGGGCATGGCCCGGACTGCACCTGCCCGATCACCGAGCCGACCGGCGAGCCGTCGCCCGACTGGTTCGCCGCCTGCGCAGCATCCGAGGAACCGGTGCTCCGCCGGGTCGCGGCGCGCTTCCCCGGCCTGCCCGCGGAACTCGCCGCGACACTCGCACAGGACGACGACGAGGAGGTACGGATCCTGCTGGCCTGCCACCACCCCCTGGCTCCGCCCCACCTCCTCCTGGACGTCTTCGTCACCCGCCCGGCGCACCGTCCGCACCTGCTGACCCTGCCCGCGTTCCCCCGCACCGGCCGGGCCCACCTCATCGACCACCCGGATCCCGACGTACGGGCCCTGGCCGCAGCCGACCCCACCCTGGCCGAACCCCCGGTGGAAGACCCCGACGAGTCGGTACGCCGGGCGGCCGCCGCCAACCCGAGCTTGACGCCGGAAGCCCTCGAGGCCCTCCTCACTGACTCGCGCACCGCAGAGGGCGCCGCGGCCAACCCGTCTCTCCCCGTTCCCCGCATGCACGCACTCCTCGACCGCTGCCTGAACGGCGCCGCCACCTCGCCGTCGGGCGGATGCTGAGAGACGACGCCCTCCTAGCGATCACAGGTCTGGCAAGCTCCATCGGCGATCGGCCATCGGCCATCGCCAACACGCCGGACAGGTGTTTCCACCGCTTATCAACATTCCGGGCATCAGTGACAAGCGACTGCTCCGGCAACTCGTCCACACATTCTCCGTTCTCACCCACGCAGCCAGCCCTACGCGCTGCGGCGCGGATTGCGGCTGGACGTCTTCGTGGCCGACCTCGTGCGGGCGGTCGGCTGCTTCTTCGCAGTCGTCTTCTTCGCGGCCTTCTTGGCCTTCGGCAGATCGTGGACCTCGGCGTCCTCGCCGCGTGAGGCCTTGGCCTTCTGCACGGACTCCTGCAGGGCGGCCATCAGGTCCACGACGCGGTCCGGTTCGGCCGGCTCCGGCGCCGCGGGCAGCTCGCGGTGCTCCCGTTTCGCCTCGATGATCTCCTGAACGGCTTCGGTGTAGGTGTCGCGGAACTCCTCGCCCTCGAGGTCCTCGCGGGTCATGGTGTCCATCAGCGCCAGCGCGCCGTCGATCTCGTCGTCGCTCAGTTCCACCGGTGGCGGCAGCAGCTCGGTGGGGTCGCGGATCTCGTCCGGCCAGCGCATTGCGTGCAGGACGATCACGTCGTCGCGGACCCTCAGCAGGCCCAGCCGCTCCCGGCCGCTCCCGGCCGACTTGGCGACGGCGACCTTCGCCGACCGGGACAGCGCCTGGCGCAGCAGCTTGTACGGTTTCGCCGCGACCTGCCCGGAGGGCTGCAGGTAGTAGCCGAGTATGGCCTGCATCGAGGCGAGGGTGACCAGTTCGGCATCGCTCAGGCGGGGCGTGATACCGACCGGCGGGCACCACGGCACCAGGTCGGGACGCTCCTTCAGCATGACGTCGGTCGCCGCATAGAGTGCTGTCGCGAGGGTGTCCACGTTGTTCGTCACACGGGCCGCTGCGGTCCAGGTCCGCGCACCGGATGCCGTAGTGGCGCTGGGGTGGCCGGTTGGCGGCGTCCCGCCGGTGAACTCCGCCGCCGCGTGACCCTCGTCCACCGGGGTCTTCTCGGAAGACCAGGTCAGTCCGGGTCCCCGGTGGCCTGGAGGCGGCGCAGGGCCAGGATCAGATTGCCGCTGCCGAACGTCGCGAGCGCGGCAACGCCCCACAGGGTCGCCGCGACACCGGCCCGGTCCAGCACGGCGCCCGCGGCCAGGAAGCCCAGCGGCCCGGCCAGGGTGCTGATCGTGACCACGGCCTGCAACACCTTGGGCCCGAAGCCGTCCGGCAGCCGGGCGGAGAGCAGGCCCATCAGCGGCGCGTTCGCCAGGGGCGCGGCGGCCGATGACAGGCCGACGGCGACGACGAGCACGCTGGCCGGCACGGGCACCAGGAGCGTCCACAGGGGCAGAGCGACGCAGACCAGGGCCGTACAGGCGAGTCGTACGGGGGCGACTTGTGCCGCCAGCACGTAGGCGGCCACCGAGCCCACCAGGCCACCGGCGCCCAGGGCGGCGATCAGCAGGCCGCCGACCCTGGCGTCCCCCTCGAACCGGGCGAACGCCAGCACCGGCATGGTGAGCATCAGGGTCCGCAGCATCAGCCCGAACACCACGGTGGACAGCATCGCCCGGCTCAGGAACCAGTCGCCGCACAGATGCCGCACCCCCGCCCACAGGCCGCGGGGCCCGGCCGCGGACCCTCCGGCCCCGCCACCCCCTACCGGGACGCGGCGCAGCAGCAGCAACCCGGAGAAGGCGAACGTGGCCGCGTCCAGCCACACCACCGATGTGGTCCCCACCAGCGGGATCAGCGCGCCCGCGAGCGCCGGTCCGGCGAACGCCGAGCCGTTCTGCACACCTTCCAGCGCGCTGTTGGCGCGGGCCAGAGAGCGGGCGTGCGGGCTCAGCAGTTCCATCGCCAGCACCCGCTGTGCCGCGTGGTACGGAACGGCCAGCGCCCCGAGCACCGCGACGATCGCCACGAGGACGGCCAGATTGAGCGCGCCCAGGGTCTGCAGCAGCGGGATCAGCGCCACCACCGGAGCGCGGGCGAGATCGGAGACGACCATGGTCCGGCGGGCGCCCAGGCGCTGGATGACCTCTCCGCCCGCGAAGCCGAGCAGCGCCATGGGCAGCACCTGGGCCGCGAAGACCAGGCCCGCCCGGGTGGCCGAGCCGGTGGTCTCCAGCACCAGCCAGGGCAGCGCGAGCATGGTCATCTGGGTGCCCAACGCCGTCACCGCGCCCGCGACATAGACCGCCGTCAGTGCACGGCTCGGCCTGCCACCCGCTGTGCCGTTCGGCGCTCCGCCTGGTGGGACGGGGGCTGCGCCGGGCCGGGTCGCCGCGATCGTCATCGGGTCGCCCCTTTCTCCTCGGTGGTCCGGGCCATGTGGTCGCCCCCGCACCCTGTCGCCCGCCCACCGTCCGGTGCCAGGGGAGGACCGGCAGTAGCTCACTGTCGGTGCCGCTGCGTTTTCTTCCCTGCCACGCAGCCCGCCCGTCCGGCAGTGTGATGGCCGTCGGAGCCCACCACAGCCAAGGCCACCGGCAGCGGAGGCGGACACCAACGAAGGGAGGGACGGCGATGAGCGGCGGTATCGGAACGGCGGTGCACGTCCCGTCCTTCGCCGCCCGCGACGGACGGCGAGCGGTCGAGACCCGGTATGTGGACGGTCTCCCGCAGATCGTGGCCTGGGATCTGACGACGGGTCAGCGCCGTCAGGCGACCACCGCACCGCTGGGTGTGGAGACCGCCGCCATCGAGCCGGACGGCCACGGCCTGTGGTGGTTCGACGCCGCTCCCGGCGGTCAAGGCCGCTGGCTGCGCGGGCCGTTCGAGGGCGGGCACCCGCGCCCGGCGCTCGACGGCGTACCCGCCGGGCGGATGCACGGCCTGGCCTTCGACCCCCGCAGCGGCCTCGCCGCCGTCGGCGTCGGGGTCGCGGACCGCTCGCGGTACTACCTCGGCCGACCGGGCGAGCGCGCCCGCCTGGTGGCCGAGGAGCCCGGCTATGCGGCAGTGGTGGGCCTGGCCCCCGGCGGCCGGCTGCTGGCCACCGCGCGGTGCCCGGCCGGACCGGCCGCGGTCCGGCTGTGGTCACCGGCCTCCGGCGTCCTCGTGGACGCCGTCCCCGGCGCAGCGGGGGACGGCGGCGCGGTGTGGGCGCTGGGCTTCCGCCCGGACCTCACCACCGCACGGCCGGAACTGCTGCTCGTCCTCGAACGCGCGGGCCGCTACACCCTGGCCTTCTGGCGGCAGGGCGAGGGGATCCGTACGCACGGTCCCGGCTCCGCCCTCGACTTCGATACGGAGATCACCGCCTGCTGGTATGGGCCCGGCCGCACGGCGCTGGTCCAGCAGGACCGGGCGGGACGCAGCCGCCTGCTCCGCGCCGACCTCGACCGCGGTACGACGACGGTGCTTCCCACGCCCGAGGGCACGATCATCGACTTCTCCTGCGCACCCGACCGCACGGTCCACTGCCTGTGGAGCCGCGACGGCGAACCGCCCCGGCCACTGATCTGCCCCCCGGAGAGCCCGGAAAGTGCGGAACCCCCGGAACCCCCGGAACGTCCCGGCCGCTCCGGCCGCTCCGGCCACTCCACGACGGCGTCACGCGGCACGGCGCCCGGCGGAACGACCGGATCCAGGCGCCGCGAGCTGTGGACACATCGGCCGTACGGGCAGATCCACAGCTTTGTGGCCACCCCGCCCGGCCGCAGGGCGGGCCACCGCCCCTGGCCGACGGTCTTCCTCGTCCACGGCGGGCCCCACACCCACGACCGGGACGCCTATGACGCCCGGACCGAGACCCTGGTGCGGGCCGGATTCGCCGTGGTGCGCACCAACTACCGCGGCTCGACGGGCTACGGCCCCCGCTGGCGGGACGACTTCGGCCACCGGGTCGGCCTCGCCCAGCTCGAGGACCTCGCCGCGGTACGCGGCCACCTCATCGACGCGGGAGTCTCAAAGCCGGGCCGTACCGGCCTGTGCGGTTACTCCTGGGGCGGCTATCTGACGCTGCTGGCGATGGGCGTCCAGCCCCGGCTGTGGGACGTGGGGCTGGCCGTCGCCCCGGTGGCCGACTACACGGCGGCGTACCGGGCGACGACGCCGGCGCTGCGGGAGGTCGACGACCGCCTCTTCGGCGGCACCCCCGAGCAGGTGCCACACCGCTATCGCGCGGCCTGCCCGATGACCTATGTGGGCCGCGTACGCGGCCCGCTCTTCCTCGCCGCCTCGGCGGACGACGAGAAGTGCCCTCCGGAACAGATCGAGCGCTATCTCGCCGCGCTGCGGCGCCGCGACGTCCCGCATCGCGTCCGGTGGCTCGGCGGCGGACACGACGTGGGCCGTGACCCAGCCGGACACGCCGCCGCCTGGGCCGCCATGGTGCGCTACGCCGACGACACGCTGCGCGCCTCCCCCAGAACCGCCGACCGCCGCACCAGCGGGCGGACCGGCTCGCACCACCCCGTCCACGACACCGAAGAAAGGTCAATACCATGAAGCGTCACGGACTGCGCGTCGACCCCATCAGCGCCACCGAGCGGGAGCGCGGGATCATCATTCCGCCGGACACCCAGGCCGCCCTGGACAAGGCGGTCCCGGTCCGGCCGAACGGCCCGGCGCGGACCTGCAGCACCCGCACGAAGAAGAACACGGAGAAGAAGTCGCCTCTGCAGTGAGCCCAAGCAGCGCCGTAGCGGGGTGCCACGCTCGGCACCCCGCCGCGGCGCCGGCCGTGCCGGTGAGGACAGGAAAACATCATGACCACAGCTACGGCAGCGACGGCAGCACCCCGGACGAACAGTCCCCGGCCGGACAAGCACCGGCCGGACAAGCCCGAGACGGCGGAACCGCGCCAGAACCCGCCGACGTTCCTCAGCGACCCGTACCCGGCCCTGGCCAGGATGCGGCAATCGGCCCCGGTCTCCGTGCTGCACAGCGACGGCGGCCTGCGGCTGTGGATCATCCCGCGCTACGTCGATGTCCGGGCCGCGCTCTTCGACCGCCGCTTCGCGCAGGATGTGCGGCGCGCCCAGGCCCTGGCCGACAGCCGGGTCGAGGGCGTCAATCTGGGCACCGAGATCACCCATATGCTCAGCAGCGATCCGCCCGACCACACCCGCCTCCGCCGCGTGGTCCAGGCGGCGTTCAGCCGCAAGCGGGTCGAGGCGATGCGGCCGATGGTCGAGCGCATCACCCTCGAACTCCTCGACGGGCTGGACACGGCAGCCGCGCGCCACACGACCCGCACCACCACCGCCACGGTGGACCTGGTACGTGACTTCGCCTTCCCGTTGCCGATCCTCGTCGTCTGCGAACTGCTCGGCTTCCCGCCCGAGGACCGCGACCTCTACCGGAAGTGGTCGACCGCCATCGTCACCCAGGAGGGCGACCACGCGGCGTTCCGGCGAGCAGTCCAGGAGATGGGCTCGTACGTCCTGGCCATCGCCGACCGGCGTATCCGCCGCAATGACCGTCCCGCCGATCTGCTCACCGAGCTGCTGGCGGCCCGCGAGCGCGGGGAGCTGACGGACGACGAGATCGTGGGCATGGTCGCCCTGCTGCTGATCGGCGGGCATGAGACCACCGTGAACCTGCTGGGCACCTCCTGCCTCGCGCTGCTGCGCGATCCCGGCCAGGCCGCCTGGCTGCGTGCCGATCTCACCCGGATGCCCAGGGCCGTCGAGGAGTTCCTGCGCTACGACTCCCCCATCTGTATGGCCACCACCCGCTTCACCACCGAGCCGGTGGACGTCGGCGGGGTGGAGATCCCGCAGGACGAGTTCGTACTGCTGTCCCTCGGCGCGGCCAACCGCGACCCGGCGCGCTTCCAGGACCCCGACCGCCTCATCCTCGACCGCCGGGACGCCGGCCATCTCGCCTTCGGCGGTGGCATCCACCGCTGCCTCGGGGCCCTGCTCGGCAAGCTGGAGACCGAGATCGCGCTCACCGCGCTCCTCGCCCGCTTCCCCGGAACGACCCTGGCCTGCCAGGAGCGCGACCTGCGCTGGCGCAACACGATGATGCTGCGCGGCTTGGAGGCGCTGCCCCTCACCCTGCGCCGCTGACCCCCGCCCTGGCCCTGCCGCCCTCACCGTCGCGGCCTGGGCCGGGCAGGTCAAGAAGAACGGGACACGGGGTGCGCAAGGTGGAACCGCGCCAGACGTACGGCAGGCGAACGGGCCGCCGACCGACGCCGAACCGCCGATCAGGCGCCCGCCCAGGACCGTAAGTTCGGGTGCCCTGGGGGTCGTGAACAGCTCTCGAATAAGTGTCCATGGGTGTCTTTTAGGCGCCGTGAGTGATGTACAATTTTGCGCATGAACCTGACGGAATGGGCACGCGCACAGGGCATTGCGCCCCGCACGGCGTACCGCTGGTTCCGTGAGGGCACGTTGCCGGTCCCTGCGGAACGCGTGGGGCCTCGCACGATCCTGGTGAACATCGACGCGAACACCTCACCCACCGTGACCGGTGGCGTGGGCTTGTATGCCCGCGTCTCCTCTCATGATCAAAGGCCGGACCTGGAGCGGCAGACCGCCCGGTTGTCGGCGTGGGCGGCGAAGGCCGGTCACAAGGTCGTCCGTATTGAGTCCGAGATCGCGTCGGGCATGAACGGCTGCCGGTCGAAGGCGAAGCGGCTGCTGGCAGACCCCGCCGTGACCACAGTCGTGGTCGAGCATAAAGACCGCCTCGGCGGGATGAACGTCGAACTTGTCGAAGCTGCCCTGTCTGCCTCCGGGCGCCGTCTCGTTGTCCTGGATGACGGCGAGGTCGAAGACGACTTGGTCCGGGACATGGTGGAGGTGCTGACGTCGTTCTGTGCCCGCCTCTACGGGCGCCGCTCGGCGAAGAGTCGCGCCCGCAAGGCTCTTGAGGCGGCTGCCGCCGGTGAGTGAGCCGAAGAAGAAGCAGCTCCGCAGCATCGAGGCACCGTTCGTCGCGCTGGGGCCGTCCGGGGTGGCGGTACGTGACCGCCTCAAGCACCTCACCGACGCGGACGACAAGGTGTTGCGGATGGTCGGTGAACACCTCGGGCGTCTCGCCTCCCAAGACCTCAAATCCCGGTGCGCCGACGGCCTGGACCACAATACGGATACGTGGGCGGCCCGTAAGCAGGGCCTGACCGCCACATCGTCCTCGCGCTGGGCCGGGAGCATCACGAAGGCCACTCACGATCAGTGGGCGCTCTCCCGGCGCTGCCAGCTCGCCCACATCCAAGGTCTTGAGACCGGCGTGCGCACGCTGATGCACCGCCTGTCCCAGCCGATCGGGGAGAAGGGCACCAAGCGGGCCCCTGGCGGATACCGGTCCAAGAGCGAGTGGTTCCACAAGTCCCGCCGTCTGGCGACTTTGGAACACCGCCTCGATGTGGCCCGCACAGAGCATGAGGCCGGTGTCGTGCACGTCGTGCGCGGCGGCCGACGCCTGCTGGGCAACCGTCACAACCTCGAAGCCGCCCGGCTCGCCGAGACCACATGGCGTGAGCGGTGGGAAGCGGAACGCTGGTTCCTCGCCGCCGACGGCGAGTCCGGCAAGCGGTACGGCAACGAGACGATCCGCGTCACCCCGGATGGCGAGATCTCCATCAAGCTGCCCGCACCGCTGGCCGAGTACGCGAACGCCCGCAACGGCCGGTACGTCCTCGCCTCCCGCGTCGCCTTCGCCCACCGAGGCGAGGAGTGGCGCGACCGGATCAAGGGCAACCTGGCCGTGGCCTACCGCATCCACCTGGACGTGGAACGTGGACGCTGGTACCTGACGGCCTCTTGGCAAAGGCCCGTCGTCAAGACGATCCCGCTGGACACCGCCCGCGCTGACGGCGTGATCGGTGTGGACACCAACGCCGACCACTTCGCCGCCTACCACCTCGACCCACACGGCAACCCGATCGGTGACCCGCGCCGGTTCTTCTACGACATCACCGGCTCGGCTGATCATCGAGATGCCCAGATCCGGCACGCCATCATCCAGTTGCTGCACTTTGCCGACCGGTGCAAGGTGACGGCCATCGGGCTGGAAAACCTGGACTTCACCGCCGAGAAGACCCGCGAGAAGCACGGGCGCCGCAAGAGGTTCCGGCAGCTCATCTCCGGCATCCCTACCGGCAAACTCAAAGCCCGGCTCGTCTCCATGGCCGCCGAACACGGCCTCGCGATCGTCGCCGTCGATCCGGCTTACACGTCGATGTGGGGAGCCCAGCACTGGGCCAAGCCCCTGACCAGCAAGACACGAAAGATGTCCCGTCACGATGCCGCCGGTATCGCGATTGGGCGACGCGCCCTCGGGCACCCGATCCGGCGACGGGCGGCACCGCCCCACGACGACCAGAGTGATCGTCGTGGGCATCGGACCGCCCAGGCCGAATCGGGAGTCGGAGGGCGTCAGGGAACCCGCCCACCCATCACGGAGCGTGCACACGATGCACGTCGCCGGATCGGGGAGCAGCGAACGCGGGAACCCAGCGCATCCAACACCGTTCGGGATGCGCGCAGTTCCGGGAGCTGGCGTCAGATGTCACTCCTGGACACTGTTTAGGAACGGTGAATATGGTGAAGCGGCGCCCTGGCACCACGCCGACGCTGGAGGAAGTGGCCGCGCTTGCCGGGGTGGGGCGGGGCACGGTCTCCCGCGTCATCAACAACGCGACCGGCGTCAAGGAGTCGACCCGGCATGCCGCGCAGCAGGCCATCGCCGAGTTGGGCTACGTGCCCAACCTGGCGGCCCGTTCGCTGGCGGGGCGGCGCGCGGACGTCGTGGCGCTGGCGATCACCGAGAAGGACTGGCGCAAGTTCGGGGAGCCGTTCTTCTCGGAGGTGCTGCGCGCGGTCGGCGACGCGCTGGCGGACACCTCGGTACAGCTGCTGCTGAAACGCCCCGGGTCCGCGACGAGCCGGACGCCGGGTCGGCCGCACGGGCAGCATGCGGGCATGGACAAGTTGATCGAGCTGGCCAGCACGCTCGCCTCGGGAGCGGTCATCGCTGTTCTCGCATCGTGGCTGACCAGTCGTGCCCGTAACCGCCAGGAGCAGCAGGCCGAGATCGGCGCTCTTCGAGTGCAGGCGGATGCGATGACGCTCGCGGTGATGGAACTGCAAGGTGCGGCCGCCGCCAACCGGCTGCTGTGGGAGGGGCCGGCCGAGCGCGGCCGGACGTTTCTGCTGACCGTGCTCGCCTTCGTTGGCGGCGCCGCACGCGCCCGGATCGGCGGCGGAACGGACGTCCAGAGCGGGCTCGTGGGGTTCGGCCGCGCGGCCGAGCTGCTGAGTCGGGAGCGGGTGGCGAGCATGCAGACCGCGGCATCCGCGCGCGAGCCGCTCACCCGGGCCGCCACCGCCGCCGCCCCGCACATGCGCTGCTCCGACCCGGCCGTCGCCACCGCCACCGCCATCGAGCAGCTGCTGAACGCCCTGTCGGACGTGGAGGACACCGCGCACCTGGAGGCCGCCCTGGAGGGGTTCGGCCGGGCCGTGAACGCCGCCACCGCGCCGAGGCTGTCCTGGTGGGCACGGCGACGCGGTGGCCGGGCTGGGTGACCTGTGCCCGCATGCGGGCCCGCAGTCAGCCACGGGCCCGTAACGCGGTCAGTGTCGCGTCTCCCACCACAGGATCAGCAGCGACACGGCGCCGCTGAAAAGCTGGAACAACTCAATACGATAAAGGAAAAGAAGAATTCACCTATCTTCATGGGAATCCTCACCTTCGATCACATAGCAGTACGCACGAGCATGGCTACGACTACCGATTAGTTGGTCCACAACTCGACTTGGATCATCAGTGCATGAGTTCCCGTCAGTCTCGCCGGGAGGGCGGACGATCAAGGAAGGGAGGGGTGGTTTTCCACGGTGGCGAGCATAGGGGCACGCCATTCGGTGTAAGGCGGGGCGCGTGGGTTTGCCTGAGAAGCCTCTCGGGTACACCATGGGGTTTCGAGGTCAACTTCCCGTACGACAAAGCCCCTTGCTCCGCGGATGGCTGGACACCGAGCGGTGCAAGGGGCTTCTGATGGAAGGACGAAACATGTCGATCCAGGTCCACGATCCCATATCACTGGGTACAACGCCACGCGGCGGCAGCTCGGGCGCAGTCGTGGTCGTGGTCATCGTAGTGATGGCTCTCATGAGGCCCGATCAGATCGCGGCTGTTGCCGCCCTCGTCACCGCTGCGACCACTGCCGTGACGGCACTCAACTGGCGCGGGCACCTTCGCCCGCCTGTCGCGAGCCTGCACCAGCACCACAGCTAGCGCACCGCTCCTCTGGGACACGGGGCCTGGCCGCCACAGCGGCCAGGCCCTTTGTCGTCTGCGTAGTTCGGAGAAGGCATGTGAGCCATGTTGGAGTTCAGCAGCATGCCTGACAGTTATCCGAGGGGTGTTCGGCATGTTGGTGATGTCTGGGATTGGGCTATCTGTTTCCGGAGTCGTGGTGGGTGAGTCCATGTCGTCCTCGTTGGCACCGCTTCCTGGCTGCAAAACGCGCGTCTGCGGGGGCGGTCTCGACGACGGCCGAATGCTGGTTCTGGATCACTTTCCGTGCTGGAGCCACGGAGGGTCACCACAACCGCGATCATGGACGGCCGTGGGTGATGTGTTCCTCCAGGGCCTGTGGTTCCACCAGGCCGAAGGCGTTGTGATCGAAAAGGCAGCAGTCGAGGGCGAGTTGGTGCTCGTGCGGGCCCGTGCGCCGGCGGAGAGGCCGCGTGTCATGCCTGTGGGACGTCGTCGGGCCGGGTGCACAGCCGATACGTACGCCGCCTCGCCGACACCGCGGTCGCCGGGCGTTCTGCGGTGATCGAGTTACAGGTCCGGCGGTTCCGCTGCCGTGACCGCGCCTGCAGGCAGGCCACGTTCGCAGAGCAGGTCGATGGGCTGACCTTCCGATACGGGAGGCGAAGCACCGGGCTGCAGGCGGTGCTGCAGCGGGTGGCCGTGATGCTGGCGGGCCGGGCCGGCGCCCGCCTGGCGGACACATTCGCGGTCCGGGCGAGCCGGTCGACTCTCCTGCGGCTGCTACGCCGCCTGCCGGAGCCCTGAGGTTCCCCCGCTGCGCCCGGCGGATGTCCTCTCCGCGCGAGCGGAGGTGAGCCGCCTCATTCGCCGCCGCCCGCACCATCTGCCTGGTCCTCTCCGCGCGAGCGGAGGTGAGCCGTTGGCGGCCTCCCCGGCGAGGTGGTCGGCCAGGTCCTCTCCGCGCCGGGCGGAGGTCTCCCAGGCCACGACTCTGCGGGAGAAGGCGTCGCGGATCGCCGACAGCCACAGTGGCCCCTGACGGGTGGGGATCATGGTCAGGTCGGTGACCCACAGCCGGTTGGGCGCGGGTGCCGTGAAGTCGCGTTGCACCAGGTCAGGGGCGAGGTCGGCGTCCGGGTCGCGGCGGGTGAAGCCCTTGCTCCTGCGGGGGCTGATCCCGGCCGGGCCGGCCTGGCGCATGAGCCGCTCGACCCGCTTGCGGCCGACGTGGACACCCTCGCGCTTCAGGACGGCATGCGTCTCCAAAGCGGGATCCTGCGCGCCGGAGTCGGCTACGCAGTGTCCGGGCGCAACTCGAAGTCCGGACAGGGCTGCAACATCGTCGCCCTCGTACGGATGGAGGGATGGATTGTGGTGCGCTGAACTGCACTGATGGCGCGTCACCCACAGCGCCACCCGTGTTGGACATCCGGCACCGGGCCGGGAGGGTGGGGGTGGCGGCGGCAGGGGCGTCCCGCCGTGGGACGCCCTCGCTCGGGACGTTTCAGGCGAACATGTCCGTGAGCCGGTCCCTGAACCAGTCCGCCGGCGTCTGCGCCGTCTGCATCCGCTCCTCGGTGGCCGCGCTGCTGACCGGCAGCAGCGGTGTGATCCGCGCGTCGGGGTTCGGGATCTGGAAGAACGGGATGCTGATCCGTGCGGCGGACTGCCCTTCGAGGGGGTTGCGGACCCTGTGCATGGTCGAGACCCAGCGTCCGCCGGTCCAGAACTCCATCATGTCGCCGAGGTTCACGACGAAGCTGCCCCGCGTGTAGGGGACTTCGCACCAGCCGTGGCCCTTCCGCTCGACCTGCAGGCCGCCGCCATCGTCCTGGTAGAGGATCGTCATGTTGCCCCAGTCGGCGTGCGCGCCCTTGCGCAGCTGGCCGTCCAGGGGGTTCTCCGTCAGCGGATAGTAGTAGTTCGCCGAGATCGTGGATGCCGAGTGGTCGATCTTGTCGTCGAAGAAGTTCTCGTCGAGACCGAGTGCCAGTGCGAACAGGCGTATCAGGTCGACCGCGAGCTTCTCGAGTGCGTCGCTGTACTGGAGCCATACTTCGCGGAAGTCCCCCGGGGCGTCCGGCCAGCGGTTGACCGCTTCCCACGGCAGCGTCACGGCGCCGGCCCCGTCCGGTGCGGCGCTGACATCACGCACGCTGGCGGCGAACACCTCGTTCAGGTCCGGGGGTGTCTCGACGCCGCAGCTCATGGACGCGCAGCCGACGTTGGCGTAGAAGCCGTTGGTTCCGGGGAGGATGGCGACTTTGGTCTTCTCCTCGGCCGGGAGCTCGAAGAACGCGCGGCAGGTGTCGTACATCCGGTCGATCAGTTCCTGGTTCACGTCGTGGCCGACGACGGTGAAGAATCCGGAGTTCTCACAGGCCGCGCCGATCGCCTTCGCCGTGAGCAGTCTCCCTTCCGGGGTATCGGCCTCGGACAGGTCGATGACGGGCACGTATCCGCTCTCCGCGGTGGCATCGCCGGCAGACAGGGTCATGGGAACACTCCTTCTACAGTGGGTACTTCGTTCTCGGTCGGCTTCGATTCCGGTCAGAACGTGTCGGTGGGGACGTAGGTGCCCCAGACCTCGCGGAGTGCGTCGCAGACCTCGCCGACGGTGGCGCGGGCTCTGAGGGCGTCCTTCATCGGATAGAGGACGTTGTCCTCGGTGTCGGCCGCCTTCTTCAGGGCCGTCAGGGCGGTGTCGACGGCCTGCTGGTCGCGTGCGGCTCGCAGGGTGGCGAGGCGTTCGGCCTGCTGGGCCTCGATGGCCGGGTCGACGCGCAGCGGCTCGTAGGGTTCCTCGACGTCGACCGTGTAGCGGTTGACGCCGACGACGACGCGTTCCCCGCTGTCGGTCTCCTGCGCGATCCGGTACGCCGAGCGCTCGATCTCGCCCTTCTGGAAGCCGCGCTCGATCGCGCTGACCGCGCCGCCCATCTCCTCGACCCGGCCCATCAGCTCCAGCGCCGCCGCCTCCACGTCGTCGGTCATCTTCTCGATGACGTAACTGCCCGCGAAGGGGTCCACGGTCGCGGTCACGTCCGTCTCGTAGGCGAGGACCTGCTGGGTGCGCAGGGCGAGGCGGGCGGATCTGTCCGTCGGCAGGGCGATGGCTTCGTCGAAGGAGTTGGTGTGCAGGGACTGTGTGCCCCCGAGGACGGCGGCGAGGCCCTGGACGGCGACGCGGACGAGGTTGACCTCGGGCTGCTGGGCGGTCAGTTGCACGCCCGCGGTCTGGGTGTGGAAGCGGAGCATCTGTGACTTGGGGTTCTGCGCGCCGAACTCGTCCTTCATGACCCGGGCCCAGATCCGGCGGGCCGCCCGGAATTTCGCGACCTCTTCCAGGATCGTCGTGCGGGCGACGAAGAAGAAGGAGAGCCGGGGGGCGAAGTCGTCGACGTCCATGCCTGCGGCGACGGCGGTCCGTACGTACTCGATGCCGTCGGCCAGGGTGAACGCGATCTCCTGCGCGGGCGAGGCACCCGCCTCCGCCATGTGATAGCCGGAGATCGAGATCGTGTTCCACTTCGGGATCTCGGCCCGGCAGTACTGGAAGATGTCCGCGGTCAGCCGCAGCGACGGCTTCGGCGGGAAGATGTACGTGCCGCGGGCGATGTACTCCTTCAGCACGTCGTTCTGGATCGTCCCCGTCAGCCGGTCCGCCGGGGCCCCCTGCTCCTCACCCACCAGCTGGTACATCAGGAGCAGGAGCGCGGCGGGTGCGTTGATCGTCATCGACGTGGAGACCTTGTCCAGTGGGATGCCGTCGAACAGAATCCGCATGTCCTCGACGGAGTCGATCGCCACCCCGACCTTGCCGACCTCACCGTGCGCGAGCGGCGCGTCCGAGTCGTGGCCCATCTGCGTCGGCAGGTCGAAAGCCACGGAGAGACCCGTGGTGCCGTTGGCGATCAGCTGTTTGTACCGGGCGTTGGACTCCACCGCGGTGCCGAACCCCGCGTACTGGCGCATCGTCCACGGCCGACCGGTGTACATCGACGGATACACCCCACGCGTGAAGGGGTACACGCCCGGCTCACCCAGCCTCTCCGCCGGATCCCAGCTCTCCAACGCCGCCGGTCCGTAGACCGGCTCGATGGGCAGTCCCGACTCCGACTCACGCGCCATGGTCCGTGACACCTTTCGGTAGCGGCAGGGGGAACGCGCGGCGGGGCACCGGGGGATGTATACCCCGCCGCGCGGACACGAGGGCGCTGCAGGCCCGATGCGTCCCTCGGTTCTTGTCGGCGTCCCGTTTCCTACGCTGCCGACATGATGAGCATGGGCCCACGCGCTAAAGGTTCCCTTGCTTCCAGGAGCGCGGTGCCCGACCAGTCGCAGCGCGTGTCCAAGTCGTGTTCAGCCGGGCCGGGTTCGGTGTCGTCGCGCGGTGGTCGCACGGGACGGCCAGGGGATCGCCGGCGCCACCGGGCCATGTGCGGGCGATCCGCTGGACGTGGTTGCGGTCGAAGGGCAGGTGCAACGGGCCTGCCTTGTGGCGCACCACGACCGCGGATCTGGGGGCGCCGGCGTCAAGGGGCACCGGCGAGGCTCCGGGCCTGACACGGTGGTCCGCCTCCAGGAAGTCCCACGGCAGACATGTCGGTGCCACCAGCGCCGCCACCGCGGAGAACACGTCCCGCGTCAGGTCCTCCCGGATGTCGGGCACGAACACGCCTTGCGACCAGCCGAGGGCCACGGCGAGCGGCACCCGGGGTCTGACGAGCACCACCTGCAGCACCTCCCCCTCCGAGACCAGGGGGAGCGCGCGGCGTACGGCGGCCAGGCTGCACGGCCGGGCGTCGAGAAACACCATGATCCGTTTCATGGGTCGTCAGCTCCAGACGATGAGGCGTTGCGGCCGTTCCAGGACTGCGGCGGTGTCGGCAAGGACCCTGGACCCGAGTTCGCCGTCGACGAGGCGGTGGTCGAAGGACAGGGCCAGTGTCGTCACGTGACGCGGCCGGACCTTCCCCTTGTGCACCCACGGCTGGAGCTTGATCGCTCCCATGGCGAGGATCGCCGACTCGCCGGGGTTCAGGATGGGCGTGCCGGTGTCGATGCCGAAGACGCCTATGTTGGTGATCGTCACGGTGCCGCCCTGCATCGCGGCGGGGGTCGTCCTGCCTGCTCGGGCCGCGGTCACCAGCTCGTCGAGGGACAGGGCGAGTTCGGGCAGTGTTTTCGCGTGGGCGTCCTTGATGTTCGGTACGACGAGCCCTCGCGGGGTCGCTGCGGCGATGCCCAGGTTCACGTAGTGTTTCTGGACGATCTGCCGGCCTGCTTCGTCCCAGGTGGCGTTGATCTCGGGGTTGCGCTTGATCGCGACGAGCAGTGCTCTGGCGACGAGCAGCAGAGGGTTGGCCCGCAGTCCCTGCAGGTCCTTGTCGGTCTTGAGCCGCTCGACGAGCTTCATGGTGCGCGTGACGTCGAGGGTCACGAACTCCGTGACGTGCGGTGCGGTGAAGGCGCTGGCGACCATGGCGGCGGCTGTCGCCCTGCGGACTCCCCTGACCGGGTGGCGGGTCTCCCGGGTGTCGGCGACAGCCGGGGCGGGGCCGGACTCGTGGGCCGGCGCGGGCGCGGGCGCGGGTTCGGGTTCGGGCGCGGGCCGGGCGACGGCGTGGATGTCGTCGCGGGTGATGATGCCGTCCGGTCCTTTGGGGATCACGGTGGTGAGGTCGACGCCCAGGTCCTTGGCGAGTTTACGCACCGGCGGCTTGGCCAGCGGCCGTGTGGTCGGTGGGGGCATGCCGGCCGTCTTCGGGGTCGTCGCGGGCTGCCTGCGGGGTCGGCGGACGGTGGCGGACTCGGTGACTCCGTAGCCGACCAGGACCGGTGTGCGGCCTGCGGGGGCGGGGGGCGTGGTGGCCACGGCGATGATCGCGGCGCCGACGTCGACCGTCGTTCCCTCGTCGAACCGCACTTCGTGCACCACGCCGTCGTAGGGGATCGGCAGCTCGACGGCGGCCTTGGCCGTCTCGATCTCGCACACGACCTGCCCGTCGGTGACGGTGTCACCGGGCTGGACGTGCCACTTGAGGATCTCGGCCTCAGTGAGGCCCTCGCCCACATCGGGCATCGTGAATTCGCGGATCGTCACGGTGCTCTCCTCAGTACGCCAGCGAGCGGTCGACGGCGTCGAGCACGCGATCGAGACCCGGCAGGTACTCCTCCTCCAGGCGCGCCGGCGGGTACGGCGCGTGGTAGCCGCCGACCCGCAGGACAGGGGCCTCCAGGTGGTAGAAGCATCGCTCGGTGATCCGGGCGGCGATCTCCGCGCCGGCGCCGAAGAAGACCGGGGCCTCGTGGACGATCACCAGCCGCCGTGTCTTGTGCGCCGACTTCTGCACGGTGTCGAAGTCCAGCGGCGAGAGGGACCGCAGATCGAGGACCTCGATCGACTTGCCCTCCTCCTGGGCGGCCGCGGCGGCCTCCAGGCAGACCTTCACCATCGGGCCGTAGGCGGCGAGCGTGAGGTCGCTGCCCTCGCACGCCACCTGCGCCTTGTGGAGCTCGCCCTGGGCCGGGCCCGTGGCGGAGCCGCGGTCGGGCAGAGCGACCTCGCCCTTGTCCCAGTAGCGGCGCTTGGGCCCAAAGAAGATGACCGGATCGTCGCCCCGGACGGCCTGCTGGAGCATCCAGTAGGCGTCGTTCGCGTTCGACGGGCTGACGATCTTCAGGCCCGCCACGTGTGCGAAGAGCGCCTCCGGTGACTCGGAGTGGTGCTCGACCGCGCCGATGCCGCCGCCGTACGGGATGCGGATGACGACGGGTACCTTGACCTTGCCGAGCGCACGGGCGTGCATCTTGGCGAGCTGCGTGACGATCTGGTCGTACGCGGGGAAGACGAAACCGTCGAACTGGATCTCGACGACCGGGTGGTAGCCGCGCAGGGCCAGACCGATCGCGGTGCCGACGATGCCGGACTCGGCGAGCGGGGTGTCGAAGACGCGGTCCTCGCCGAAGTCCTTCTGCAGACCGTCGGTGACGCGGAAGACGCCGCCGAGTCTGCCGACGTCCTCGCCCATGACGAGGACCTTGGGGTCTGTCTCGAGCGCCTTGCGGAGCGAGGTGTTGATCGCCTTGGCGAGCGAGAGGTTCTGTACGGCCATGGTTCTCAGGCCTCCCTGCTGCCGGCGAAGGACGCCTGGTAGGCGGTGAACTGCGCGCGTTCCTCGTCGACGAGTGTGTGCCCGTCCGCGTACACGTTCTCGAAGATCGCCGTCGGGTCGGGTGCGGGCATCGTCCGTACGGTGTGCCTGACCCGCCCGGCCAGCGCGTCGCTCTCCGTCTCCAGGGAGGTGAGGTATTCCTGGTCGGTCAGGCCCTCCCGCTCCAGGTGTCTGCGCAGGCGCAGGATCGGGTCCTTCGCCTCCCACGAGGCGCGCTCCTCGTCGTCCCGGTACTTCGTCGGGTCGTCGGAGGTGGTGTGGGCACCCATGCGGTAGGTGAAGGCCTCGACGAGAGTCGGGCCCTCGCCGCGGCGGGCGCGCTCCAGGGCGGAGCGGGTGACCGCGAGGCAGGCCAGGACGTCGTTGCCGTCGACCCGGATGCCGGGGAAGCCGAAGCCGCGGGCGCGCTGGTAGAGGGGTACGCGGGTCTGCTTCTCGGCCGGGGCGGAGATGGCCCACTGGTTGTTCTGGCAGAAGAAGACGACGGGGGCGTCGTGGACCGCGGCGAAGGTGAACGACTCCGCGACGTCGCCCTGGCTGGAGGCGCCGTCGCCGAAGTACACGATCACCGCGGAGTCGGCGCCGTCCTTGGCGACGCCCATGGCGTAGCCGGTGGCGTGCAGGGACTGGGAGCCGATGACGATCGTGTAGAGGTGGAAGTTGCTGCTGTGGGGGTCCCAGCCGCCGTTGTTGACGCCGCGGAACATGCCGAGCAGGTTCGTCGGGTCGACGCCGCGGACCCAGGCGACACCGTGTTCGCGGTAGCTCGGGAAGACGTAGTCGTCGTCGCGCAGTGCCCGGCCGGAGCCGATCTGGGCGGCCTCCTGGCCGAGCAGCGGTGCCCACAGGCCCAGCTCGCCCTGGCGCTGCAGGGAGGTGGCCTCGGCGTCGAAGCGGCGGGTGAGGACCATGTCGCGGTAGAGGCCGCGCAGGTCGTCGGCGGTGATGCCGTCCACGTACCGGTCGTACTCGGCGTTCTTGACGCGCTCGCCCTCCGGGGTCAGCAGCTGGATCGGGCTGTGCTGCTCGTCGTTCATGCCGAATTCTCCGCCCTCGCCTTGATCGCCTGGTTGAACTGCTCGAACGACCGTGCGGTCTTGGTGAGTTGAGAGCCGAGGAGGGGAGGCAGCACTCCGGAGAACGCCTCCCCGTGCTTCAGTGTCGTGCCGCCCGCGGTGGGTTCGAGGATGAATTCGTGCCGCCCGTCGAAGATCTTCGGGATCCAGAGCCGGCCGAGCCACTGGAGCCGGCGGCCCGGCTCGGCCACGGTCACCGTGGGGGCGAACGTGACGGGCCGGCCGCCTTCGGAGCGCATGGTGATGTCCAGTCGCGTGCCGGGTGCGGCAGTGCCGCGGGCACGGATCATGAAGGGGTTCCACTCCTCGTAGCGGTCGAAGTCGACCAGGATGTTCCATACGCGGTCCGGGGCGGCGTCGATGCCGATGGAGGTCTCGATCAGTCGCATGGCTCGGGACGTCTCTCCTGTGTCATGGCCATCAGCCTTCGGACACCGGGGCCACGGTCCGTATCTCGTTGACGAGGTCGCGGGTGAAGCCCTTCAGTGCCGGCCCCTGGAAGTAGAAGTGTCCTCCGCCGAACACGCGCTGCCGGCTGCCGATGCTGGTCTCCTCGGCCCATCCGGACATCGCCGGCAGCGGTGCCCAGGCATCGTCGGTGCCGCAGAACACGGTGAGCGGGCAGGACAGCGGGATGCGGTCGGGGGCCGGGGCGTAGGACTCCGCGGCTCGCAGGTCGGACCGGGTGATGCCGAGGAACCGGTCGCGGAACTCCGGGATGTCGCTGATGCGTTCCGGGGTGCCGCCCATGTCCACCATGGCTCGCATCAACTGCTCGTCGTCCAGCTCCGAGAGCCGGGGCACGCGCCGGAAGCCGGGCGGTACCCGGCCGGAGACGCCGACCCACAGCGGGGTGCGGCCCATGCTCTCCAGGACGCGGCCCGTCTCCAGGGCGACCAGGGCGCCGAAGCTGTGGCCGAAGAGTGCGACGGGCCGCCCGTCCAGCCACGGGTCCATGTCCGCCACGGCCCGGGCGACGACCTGGTCCATGCGTTCCAGGGGCTGCTCGGCGTAGCGTTTGCCGCGGCCCGGAAGGTCCAGGAGCAGGAGTTCCCAGTCCGCGGGCAGTTCCCGGATCATGGGGTAGTAGGCGGCGGCCGATCCTCCGGCGTGGTGGAAGCCGAAGATCCGCAGTGACGGGTCGTCGGCCCGGTGCGGACGCACGAACGGGTTCATGTGCACAGCTCCTTGTCCAGTTCCGCATCCGGCGCCAGGTGCCGGATGATGTAGCCGCTCAGTCGCGCGAAGAGGTCGGGCAGCGGCAGTTCGACGTCGAACTCCTCGAGCGGTACCTCGATCTGGTACTCGTCCTCGATGCCGATGGTGAGCTGCATCGCGGTGAACGAGTCACCGCCGGCGTCCAGGAAGGTCAGCGAGAGGTCGAGTTCCTCGTCGGCGTGCATCACCTTGCGGAGTTCGGTGTGCAGGAAGTCCACGACGCCCTGCCGGTCGGGTCCGGCGTTCTGGTCCGTCGCCTGTCCTTCGTGCGGGCCCGCGGGAACGTGGTCGTCGTACGGCTGCTCGTCGATCCAGCAGCGCTTGCGCCGGAAGGGGTAGGTCGGCAGGTCATGGGGGCGTCCGGTGCCCGGCTGCCGCAGTCCGTCGAGGAGCAGGTCCGTGCCGTCCCGGTAGAGGGCGGCGAGTACGTCGAGAAGGAGGTGCGAGGAGGCTTCCGGGTCCTCCGTCAGCAGGAGGCTCGTCCGGCCGTCCCACTGGAGCTCCGCGACCGCGGTGGGGGTGGACGGTGCGGCGGGGTCGGTGCGGACCCGGATGCCGAGGCACCCCAGGACGTCCACCAGCCGGCTCCGGGCCTGCTCGGACGGGTCTTTCAGGGCCTGGCCGAGGGCGGGGTGGGCGTCGAGCAGGGCACCGAGGGACTTCTCGAGGAGGGCGGGTCGGTCCGTGACGCGCAGGGTGACGTCGGTCCGGTCCGGCCTCACGGTGTCTGCCCGGTAGGCGTCGGCCGCCGCGGCGAGCCGGTGTGCCAGGTCGCCGGGGGTCGTTCCGGTGACGGCGATGCGGTGCTCGAAGGCGGTGCGTCCGTCGCGCAGGGTGGCGCAGACCTCGGCCAGCCGGTGGGCGTCGATGCCCGTGAGGTAGGCCACCGTGTTGTCCACGAGGGCTTTGAGGCTCTCGGGGTTCTTCGCCGAGACGGTGAGCAGTTCCGTGGTGGTGCCGTGTCCGGCGGGGGTGGTCGGGTGTGTGTCGTATGCCTCCAGGACCGCGTGCGCGTTGGTGCCGCTCATCCCGAACGCGCTGACGCCGGCGATGCGGCGTTCGTAGGTGTCCGGCCAGTCCTGCGACTCCCTGGGCACGGTGACTTTCATGCGGTCCCAGGGGATGAGGTGGTTCAGTTCCCCGTCCGTGTCGCTGCCGGCTGCCGGGATCCGTCCGTGGTGCAGCATGAGGACGACCTTGATCAGTGCGGCCATGCCCGCGGCGCTCTCCAGGTGGCCGATGCGTGCCTTGACGCTGCCGACGGCCAGGGGTGTGCGGCGCTGAGGGGCGCCGGTGCCGAGGACGGTGTCCAGGGCGCGGGCCTCGATGGGGTCGCCGAGCGAGGTCCCGGTGCCGTGGGCCTCGACGTAGCCGATGTCCTGCGGTGCGATGCCCGCCTCGGTGAGGGCGGCGCGGATGACTTCCTGCTGGGCGGGGCCGTTGGGCACGGTCAGCCCGGACGAGGCGCCGTCGTGGTTGACCGCGCTGCCGCGCAGCACGGCCAGGACGGGCCGGTGTTCCCGCTCCGCGTCGGACAGCCTCATGAGGACCATGACGCCGACGCCCTCGCCGCGGCCGTAGCCGTCGGCGGTGTCGAGGAAGGTCTTCGAACGGCCGTCGGGGGCCAGGGCCCTGCTCTGGCACAGGGACACCATGAGGTCCGGGGCGAAGATCACGTTGGCGCCGCCGGCCAGGGCATAGCGGCACTCGCCGCGGCGCAGGCTCTGGGCGGCCATGTGCAGGGCCACGAGGGAGGAGGAGCAGGCGGTGTCCACGCTCATCGCGGGTCCCGAGAAGCCCATCGCGTAGCTGATGCGGCCCGCTGCGAGGGAGTGGCCGCCGCCGGTGCCGTAGTACGGGTCGATACCGGTCTTGTCGGTGCGGTGGGCGAGCCGGTCGGTGTAGTCGGCGCTCATGATGCCGATGAAGACGCCCGCGTGGAGGCGGTCCTGGCGGCGGACCGCGATGCCCGCCCGTTCCATGGCTTCCCATGCCGTTTCGAGGAGGAGGCGCTGCTGCGGGTCGAGGGCGTCGGCCTCGCGCTGTGAGATGCCGAAGAAGCCGGCGTCGAAGTGCGCGACGTCGCGGAGGAATCCGCCGCGGTCGACGTAGGAGCGGCCGGGCCGGGGCCCGTCGGGGGTGTGGACCGATCGGAGGGCGACGCGGTCCTGCGGAATGGTGGAGGTGCCGTCCGTGGTGTCGTTGAGGAAGTCCCAGTACGTGTCGGGGGTGGTCAGGTCGGGCGGCAGGCGCAGGCCGAGGCCGACCACGGCGAGCGGCTCGTTGCGCTCGGCCTCCAGTTCGCGGACGCGGGCCTTGAGCCTCTTGGACTGGACGAGCTGCTGTTCCATCAGGCGGCGTATCTCGTGGGAATCCATGTTCACCTCACAGTTCTGCGGTCAGATCGCTCTGCAGTGCCTGGATGACCTGCTCGTCCGTGAGGTCCTGCACGGAGGTGTCGAGGTCGGTCGGCGGGGTCGGGGCGGTGGCGGCGGCCGGGGTGTCGGGCAGAACGTCCGTCATGATCAGGCGGGCGAGTTCGAGGACGTTGGGGTGGTCGATGGCGACGGTGGCCGAGAGTGTGACGTCGAGGGCGTGGCCCAGGAGGTCGCTCAGGTCGATGGCCATGATCGAGTCGACGCCCGCGTCCTCGAAGCCGGTCGTGTCGTCGAGGACGGCTTCGGGGTCGCCCAGGGTCTCCAGGACCAGGGTGCGCAGGGTGTCGTGCAGGCGGTCGTCGCGGTCGTCGGCCGGCAGGCCGAGGAGGTGGTCGCGCAGCCAGCCGCGGGGCCGGTCCGCGGGTTGTTCGGGTGCCGGTCCTTGCGGGTCCGCGGTCCGTTCGGTGGTGGGGTGGGCGCTGGTGAGGAGTTCGGCGAGCAGTTCCGCCCGTGGGTGTCCGTGCAGTTGCCGGGCGCAGGTGGGGGCGTCCAGGGCGAGGGCGAGCATGCGGGTCTTGGTGGTGGTGACGGCCAGGGTCAGCAGCGGTTCCGCGGTTTCGTCGGTGAGCCGGCTGATGCCGAGACGTTCGGCGGCCCGCTCCACATCGGCGGCAGCGGCCATGCCGCCCTTGGTGCTCGGGATCCAGGGCCCCCATTCGATGCTGGTGGCGGGTGTGCCCTCGGCCCTGAGGGCCTCGGCGAGGCCGTTGAGGTAGCCGTTGGCGGCGGCGTAGTTGACCTGGCCGGCGGAGCCGAGGAGGGCCGCGGCCGACGAGAAGAGCACGAAGGCGTCCAGGTCGTGGTCCCGGGTGGCCCGGGCGAGGTTCTCCGCGCCCCTGGCCTTGGCCGCGAACACGTGCTCGTAGTCGGCGGGGTGGAGTCGCTCGAAGGCATGGTCCGCGGTGGTGCCGGCGAGGTGGAAGACGGCGCCCAGCGGTGCGTCCTGGGCGGCGGCGGCCACGGCAGCCGCGCAGTCCGCCGCGTCGGTGACGTCGCCGGTGACGATCCGGACGGTGGTGCCCTTCGCGGTGAGTTCGTCGATCACCCGCAGGGCTGCGTCGTCGGGGGCCGAGCGGGCCATCAGGGAGAGGGCGGGGACGCCCTGCTGGGCGAGCATTCGGGCGACGCTGAGGCCCAGGGCGCCCAGTCCGCCCGTCACCAGGACGCTGCCGCGCCAGTGGGGGGTGTCCGGTGTGGAGGGGGCCGCGATCAGCCGGGCGATGCGCGTGCCGCCGGCATCGAGGGCGAACCGGGTCTCCGGTATGTCCTGGTCGAGGGCCAGGGTGAGCGTCCCGACCAGGCCGGCAGGGTCCCAGCCCTCCTCCAGTGCCAGCCGCAGCAGCCGTCGCCCGGTGTCCTCCGTCTCCAGCGCGGCCAGCATGCCCCACAGCGTTTCGCGCAGGGTGGCGCTCGCCGCGTCGCCGTCGGCGAGTACCGCGTACGGCACCGTGCGCGGCGCGGATGTCAGGGTGTGGGCCAGGTCGAGGGAGGCGCGCAGGGCGCCTTCGGCGTCGGTGGTGTGGCCGAACCGTGCGTCGACCACGGCGTCGGCGGCGGGTGCGGCGAGGTCGGCGGGGGTGCGGGCGAGGACCGTGTGTCCGAGGCCGGTGAAGGCGTCGGCGATCCGTTCTCCGAGCGGGGTGTCGGCGCCCAGGAGTGCGATCGTGCGGCCCGGGGCGCCCTGTCCGTCGAAGTGCGGGGCGGCGACCAGGGACAGTTCGTAGGCGTTCGGTTCGCCGGCGCGCAGGCTCTGGCGCAGGGCGGCCCGTCGGGCGCCGCGCACCCGGAAGTTGTCGACGACGAGGACGCTGTGTCCGGTGCCGGTGAACATGTGCAGGTCAGCGGTCTCGATCCGCATCCGGCCGCGCGGCAGGGGCTGGGTCTGCAGGGCGCGGACGTGGCCCCACAGTTCGGTGCCGCGTTCCGGGCGCCCGGGGCAGGACAGGGCTGCCGCGGAGAAGGGGATGGCCAGGGTGGCGGCCCGGTGCACCTCGTCGTCGACCATGAACGCCGCGATGGTCTGGAAGCACGAGTCGATGAGGCCGGGGTAGATCTCGTAGTCGTCCAGGCGGTCGGGTACCTCCGGTTCGGTGTAGCGCACCAGTGCCTCGTCGCCCTTGACCCATACGTCCTCGATCCAGCGGAAGGAGGGGCCGAGTGTGTAGCCGAGTTCGCGGAAGTACGTGTAGAACGCGTCCCTGCCGATGTGGCGGTCGGCGGCCGCGATGAACGCGGCGGTGTCGGGTGTCGCGGACTCTGTCGCGTGTGCGGGTTCGACCAGCCGTGCGGACAGGTGCTTCTCCCAGTGGCCCGTGGCCGGGTCGGTCAGGCTGTGCAGGGTGACGGTGGGCGTGGCGCTGCTGTCGTCGACGACGATCTGCGCGTCGTAGTGCTCTCCGTCCTGGATGACCAGGGGCTGCGGGCAGACCAGGTCCTCGATGGCCAGTGGCCGGCCCTGTCCGGCCAGTGCGGACAGGATCGTCGCGAGGTGTGAGGAGGCCGGGGTCAGGACCGTCTCCTCGATCCGGTGGTCGTTGAGGTAGAGCGGGTAGTCGGCGGTGCGTTCGAAGGCGAACACCCGTCCGTTGAACGCCGGCGAGTGCAGTTCCTCGCCCCAGTGCCTGCGTGGGGGCGCGGGGGTCTGCTGCCGGTCGGCCGGGGGTGCGGGCTTGACCTTGGTCCAGTGGCGGGTCTCGGCGAAGGGATAGCCGGGCGCCTCGGCGCGTGGGGCGAGGAGGGCGGACTGCACGCGGGCCCAGGTCAGGTCCTGGCCCTGTTCGTAGAGTGCGGCGGCGGCGGTGAGCAGGCCGGCGCGTTCCCCGTTGCCGCGCTGCAGGCACGAGACGGCGCCGCGCTCGGGCACGAGCCCGGCGGCGGTGACCATGTTGACGAGGGTCTGGTCGGGGCCGAGCTCCAGGAAGAAGTCGGCGCCCGCGCCGTGCAGGGCCTTGGCACCCTCGTAGAACCGTACGGGGCGCCGGACGTGCTGGGGCCAGTAGCCGGCGGTGTACTCGTCGACGGCGGCCACCTGTCCGGTGAGGTTGGAGACGATCGGCACGAGCGGCGGGCGGAACTCCATCTCGCGGACGATTGAGGTGAGTTCGGGCACCATCGGTTCGATCAGCCGGGAGTGCGCGGCGGAGGAGATGACCAGCTCACGTGCCTTGACGTCTTCGGCCCTGGCCCGCTCCGCGACGATCGCCACGTCCTCGGGGACGCCGGCCACGACGACGGACCGGGGTCCGTTGACCGCGGCCACGTCGCAGGTCGTGCCGGCGAGCCAGTGGGTGACTCGGTCCAGCGGGGCGGCAAGGGAGAGCATCGAGCCGCGCCCGGTGCCCTGCATGAGGCGCGCCCGGTGGGCGACGAGGGTCAGGCCGGTGGTCCGGTCCATGACGCCCGCGACGACGGCGGCGGCGATCTCGCCGACGCTGTGGCCGGTGACGACCGTCGGTGTCACGCCCCAGGACTTCCACAGCTCGGCCAGGGCCAGTTCGATGGCGACGGTGGCGGGCTGGGTGTACTGGATCTGGTCGATCAGTTCCTCGTCCGCTCCGTAGAACATCAGGTCGCGCAGTTCCAGGCCGATCAGGGGCAGCAGGACGCGCGCGCAGTCGTCGATCGTCTCGCGGAACACGCGTTCGGTTTCGTACAGCTCTCGGCCCATGCCGAAGTACTGGCTGCCCGCGCCCGAGAAGAGGAACGCGACCCGGGGGCGGCCCACGGTGGGCCCGGGGGCGGTGGTGAGGGCGCCGAGTCGGTCGAGGAGCTCGGTGGCGGTCTCGGCGAAGACGGCGCGCCTCACCGGGAAGTGGGCGCGGCCGGCCGCCGCCGTGGTGGCGAGGGCGGCGAGTTCGGTGTGGTCCGCCGCCTGTCCGGCACGCTGCTGCCACAGGCGGGTGACGCGCTCGAATCCGGCGCTGTCGGGGGCGGACAGCGGCATCAGGAGAGGGCCGTCCTGCGGCGGGACGGGGACCATGTCGGGCGCGGGTGCCTCGCCGAGGATCACGTGGGCGTTGGTGCCGCTGAAGCCGAAGCTGGACACGCCGGCCAGGCGTCGTCCGTTCTTGGCCCGCCACGGGGTGAGGGCGTCGACGACGCGCAGGTTCATCTCGTCCCACGGCACGTGCGGGTTGAGTTCCTCACAGTGCAGGCTCGCGGGGAGTTTGCCGTGGCGCAGTGCGAGGACGCTCTTGAAGATGCCGGCGACGCCCGAGGCGGATTCGCAGTGCCCGATGTTGCTCTTGATCGACCCGATGTGGAGCGGGTCACCGGGCTTGCGGTCCTGTCCGAGCACGGACCAGGCGGCGTTGAGTTCGATGGGGTCGCCCAGCGAGGTGCCGGTGCCGTGGGCCTCCAGGTAGGAGACGTCGGCCGGTTCGACACCCGCGTCGGCGAGGGCCGCCGCGATGACGCTTTCCTGGGCCGTGCCGCTGGGCACGGTGAGTCCGGACGAGGCGCCGTCCTGGTTGACGGCGCTGCCCAGGACCACGGCGAGTACGCGGTCGCCGTCGCGGCGTGCGTCGCTGAGCCGCTTGAGGACGAGTACGCCGCATCCTTCGGCGCGGACGAATCCGTCGGCCTGTGCGGAGAACGTCTTGCACCGTCCGTCGGCGGAGAGCATGTGGGCGCGGCTGACGGCGACCGAGCACGACGGCGATGTGATGAGGTTGACGCCTCCGACGAGCACCTGGTCGCTCTCGCCGTGGCGCAGGGACTGGACCGCGAGGTGGACGGCGGTGAGGGAGGAGGAGCAGGCGGTGTCGACGGCCATGGCCGGGCCGTTGAGTCCGAGGGTGTAGGCGACGCGTCCGGCCGCGGCGTTCAGTGCCGTGCCGCTGACGAAGTACGCGTCGAGGCCGGCGAGGCCGCCGTCCTCGAGCAGCCGGGCGTAGTCGGAGTTGGTGATGCCGACGAAGACGCCGGTGCGGGTGCCCTTGAGGCTCTTGGGGTCGATGCCGCCGTTCTCCAGGGCGTGCCAGGAGGCGGCGAGGAGCAGGCGCTGCTGCGGGTCGAGGCTTTCCGCCTCGCGGGCGGGGATGCCGAAGAACGCGGCGTCGAACCGGGCGATGTCGGAGAGGAATCCGCCCTGGTCGCTGGTGATCTTGCCGGCCTTGAGCTGGTCCGCGTCGTGCAGGTCGGCGGAGTCCCACCGGTCGGCGGGGACCGTTCCGACGGCGTCACGGCCTTCGCGCAGCAGGTCCCACAGTTCGCCGACGGAGTCGGCGCCCGGGAAGCGTCCGGCCATGCCGACGATCGCGACGGGTTCGCGGGCGGTTGTCCCGGAGGTGGGGCCGGTGGGGTCGGTGGGGTCGGTGGCCGGCTGGGTGGTGGGGGTGGGCTGGGTGGTGGGGGTGGTGGTGGGGATGGGGGTGGTGGTGGGGCGGCGGGCGGGCGGCGGGGCGGCGGCGGACGGGTCGGCGGCGCGCTCGGCGATGTACTGGGCGAGAGCGGTGATCGTCGGGTGGTTGAAGATGTCGGCGACCTTGAGCCTGATGCCGAACGCCAGGGACAGTTCGCGCGACAGGTCCACGGCCATGATCGAGTCCAGGCCGAGGTCGAAGAACCCGGTGTCCTGCGGGACGTCGGACGGGTCGTCGTGACCGAGGGCGTCCGCGACGAGCCGGGCGACGTGGCCGCCGGCCACGGCGGCCCGTGCGCCCTCGGCGACGGCCAGCAGTTCGTCGCGGGCGGGGGTGGGGCCGGTGGCCGGGTTCTCGGCCGCGGGTGTGTCCTGTCCGCCGGTGTCGGTTGCGGGTGCGGTGGCACCGGTGCCGAGCAGGGCGTCGAACAGCGGGCGGCGGCGGACGGTCGCCATCACGTCGGTGAAGCGCTGCCAGTCGACGGGGCAGGCGATCAGCAGGGCGCCCGTGCCGGGTGCCGCGTCGGCGAGCGTGGCGCAGCCCTCGGCCGCGGTCATCTCGACGATGCCCACCCGGGCGAGGTCGCGGCGCTTGTCGGCGTCGGCCATGCCGTCCAGGCCCCATGCTCCGTAGGCGATGGTGGTGGACTTCAGCCCCTGGGTGAGCCGGTGCTCGGCGAGTGCGTCGATGCCGCCGTTGGCCGCCGCGTACGCGGCGCGGCCCTCGTTGCCCCACAGGGCCGAGGCCGAGGAGGTCTGTACGAAGAAGTCCAGCGGCCAGTCGCGGCTGAGCAGGTGCAGCCACCAGGCGCCGGTGAACTTGCCGCGCAGCGCGGCTTCGAAGTCCTGCGGTGCGGCCGTGGCCAGGGGGGCCAGGGGCAGGGTGCCGGCGCCGTGCACGATCCCTCGCACGGGCGGCATGCCGGCGAGGACGCGGCAGGCTTCGGTGAGCGCGGTGGGGCTGTCGCAGTCGGCGCTGCGGTAGACGATGTCGGCGCCGTCGGCTGCGAGTTCGGTGAGTGCGGTCTTCGCGGTCTCGCCGAGTTCGGCGGCGGGGGTCCGTCCCAGAAGCAGCAGATGGCGTGCGCCGCGGCGGAGCAGGTCGGCGGCCATGGCGCGGCCGATGCCGCCGAGCCCGCCGGTGATCAGGTAGGTGGCGTCGCCGGTGATCGGCAGTTCGGGGGTGTAGCCGGCGGCGGCCGGCCGCATGCGTGCGGCGAGTGTCTCGCCGTCGCGCACGGCGGTCAGGTCCTCGTCTCCGCCGGCGCACACCAGGTGCAGCAACGCCTTGGCGTCCGCGGGCCGTGGTGCGGCGGGCAGGTCGACGACGCCGCCCCAGCTCTCGTTGAACTCCAGGCCGATGACGGGTGCGAGGCCGTGCAGTAGGCCGTGGTCGCCGGCCACCAGCTGGTCCTGTCCCGACACCTGGCGTGCGCCTCGGGTGACGGCGAAGGCGCGGCCTTCGGTCAGGGTGCGTACGGCGAGGGTGACGGCGGTGCACAGGGCCGCGCCATCGGCGCCGAAGTCCGTGGCCGTGTCGAGGGACTCGGGCAGGCGGGTGGCCTTCATGGCCAGGACGAGGGTGGCGGGGCCGGTGGGCGGGCGGTCGGCCCAGAACTTCTCCCAGGCCGGGCCGTCGGCGGGCAGGGTGCCGGTCTGCCAGTGGGGCCCGGACGGTGCGGTCGCCGGTCCCAGGACCGTTCCGCGCAGGCCGAGGGCGCGGGCCTGGTCCTGCAGGATATCGAGGAGTTCCGTGTCGTCGCCGGCCAGGACGAGTTCCGTCCCGCCGTCGGGCCGCGGGGTCTCCAAGGGCTGCCAGTCGAGGTCGTACAGCGGGACGGCGGCGGGTGGGGGCGGTGTCCGCGGCTGTGGAGGCGTCTGCTCGGGCGGGGTGGACCGGGTCGCCGGCTCGGGGGCGTAGCGGCGGCGCTGCCACGGGTAGTGCGGCAGTGTCATGACCCGGCGCGGCAGCTCGGGACGGTCGGTGTTTTCCTGGTCGTCGGCCGTGGTGACGGCGGGTGAGGGGGTGCCGTCGGCGAGTGCGGTGAGCGCGGACAGGGCCAGGGTCCGGTCGGTGGCGGTCACATGGGCCGTGACGGGGTGCCGGGCGCGCCCGGACATCACGGTGTAGGCGAACGCGGGGTAGTCCTCGTCGGTGAGGGCGGCGAGACGTTCGGCGTACTGGCCGGCCAGTACGCGCAGCGCCTGGGGGGTCTTCGCCGAGATGTCGAAGCCCGGTACGGCGACCGGCGCGGCGCCGGTCGTGTCGTCGGCCGGTTCGGCGGCGCCGAGGACGACGTGCGCGTTGGTGCCGACGATGCCGAAGGAGCTGATGCCGACGAACTCGCCGCTCTCGTGGGTGTTCCACTGCTGTTCGGTGCCGGAGAGGACGATCCCGGTCCCGTCGATGTCGATGCGCGGGTTGAGGGTCTGGAAGTGCACGAGCGGCGGGATGGTGCGCCGCTGGAGGCAGAGGATGCCCTTGATGAGGCCGGCGACGCCCGAGGCGGCTTCGAGGTGGCCGATGTTGGTCTTCACCGAGCCGACGTGCAGGGGTGCGCTGCCGCCGTGGGGGCGGAGTGCGGCGATGATGGCGTCCATTTCGATGGGGTCGCCGAGTGAGGTGCCGGTGCCGTGTGCCTCGATGAGGCCGATGTCGTCGGGTGTCAGGGCCGCGTCCTTGAGCGCGGTCTCGATGAGGGAGATCTGGGAGAGCACGTTGGGGGCGGTGAAGCCGGAGGAGCGCCCGTCCTGGTTGACGGCCGAGCCGTGGATGACCGCGTGGACGCGGTCGCCGTCGCGGCGCGCGTGGTCGAGTCGTTTGAGTACGAGAACGCCGCAGCCCTCGCCGCGGACGTAGCCGTTGGCGCGGGCGTCGAAGGTCTTGCACAGTCCGTCGGGGGCCAGGGCGCCCGTCTGGCTGATGACGCGGGTGGAGCCGGGTGAGACGACGAGGTTGACGCCGCCGGCGAGTGCGACGTCGCACTCGCCGCGCCGCAGTGCCTGGGCGGCCTGGTGGACGGAGACCAGGGAGGAGGCGCAGGCGGTGTCGATGGCCACCGCGGGGCCGGTGAGTCCCATGGCGTAGGCGATGCGTCCGGCGGCGAAGCTGTGTCCGTTGCCCGTCGTCCAGTGGGCGTCCATGTCGCCGTTCAGCCAGTCCCAGTAGTCGTGCCGTCCGGTGATGCCGACGTACGTGCCGACCGTGGCGTCCTTGAGGCGGGTGGGCGGCAGGGCCGCGTCCTCCAGGGCCTCCCAGGCGACTTCGAGGAGCAGCCGGTGCTGCGGGTCGATGGCCCGGGCCTCGCGGGGGCTGATCCCGAAGAAGGCGGCGTCGAAGTCGAGGACCTCGTCGAGGAAGCTTCCGCGGTGCGGGAGGGTGGCCCATTCGTCGGCGAAGGGGGCCATGCGGGAGGCGGGCCGTTCACGGATCAGGTCGCTGCCGTTGTGGAGCACGTCCCAGTAGGAGTCGAGGTCGTGGACACCGCCGGGGAACCGCATGCCCACTCCGATCACGGCGAGCGGCTGGTTGCCGCCCTGCGCGTCGAGCTGGGCCTTCAGGTTCTTTATCGTCTCCAGGGCACGGGTCAGCGGAGTCGCCGCTGCCTGGTTGTTACTGCTCGAAGTCATGGTCACGCAGTCCTCGTCGAGGTCACCGAGCGGATGGGGTCAGGAGGCGGAGGTGTCGGGCTGGAGCAGCCGCTCGCCGAGTACTCCGGCCAGGGCGCGAGAACTGCCGTAGGTCCACAGGAGTGTCGGGGAGAGCTTCAGTCCGAAGGCGGATTCCAGGCGGTTGCGCATCTCGAGGCTCATCAGGGAGTCCAGGCCCAGTGCTTTGAACGGTGTGGCTCGGTCGATCGCGGCGGGGTCGAGGCGGAGTACGTGGCCGGCGATCTGCTGCACCTTGTTCTCGACGAGTTCCTGGCGTGCGCCCGCGTCGGCGGCCAGCAGGAGGGAGCGGAACTGGTGGCCCGTCGCGGCGCCGGTGCCGCCTTCCTGGGCGGACCGGCGCAGTACCTGCCAGGTCTTCTGGGCGGCAGTCTCCGGGTAGGCGTCGAACCACTGGCGTGCGTTGAGCGGCATGTATCCGACGAGCTGACGGTCCTGGCCGAGGAACCTGGCGAGCGCGGCCCATGCCTCCTGGGCGGGGAAGCTGCTCATGCCCCGGTCTCCCAGGCGAGCGCCGCGGACGTCGTCGGCGGCCGCGAGGCCGATGTCGGCGAACGGGCCCCACTGCACGGCGAGCGCGGGCAGTCCGCGGCTTCTGCGGGCCGCGGCGAGGGTGTCCATGTAGGCGTTGCCGGCGGCGTAGGCGGCCTGCCCGACGTTGCCGATGAGCGAGGCGACGGAGGAGAACATCACGAACAGGTCGAGTGCGTCGCCTGTCGTCGCGTCGTCGAGGTGGCGTGCGCCGTCGACCTTGGGTGCGAGCACCGTCTCGAACTGTTCGGGCGTCACGTTCAGGACGGTTGCGTCGTCGAGGAGGCCTGCGGCGTGGAACACCCCGCGCAGGGGCGGCAGTTCGTCGCGCACCTGCTGCAGTGTCGCCTCCAGGCGGGCCCGGTCCGCGATGTCGCAGGCGTAGCTGTGCACCTGTACGCCGTTGTGCCGCAGCTGCTCGATCCGGATGCGCTCGGCTTCGCCGGGCCGGGAGCGGCCGAGCAGCGCGAGCGCGCCCGCGCCGTGGGCGGCCAGGAATTCGGCGAGCGAGAGACCGAGTCCGCCGAGTCCGCCGGTGATCAGGTACGTGGCGTCGGTGCGGAAGCGTCCTTGCGGCATCGGCTCGGGTACGACGGCCGACACCGTGCTGGGGCCGGTGAGGACGAGCTTGCCGATGTGCTTGCCGTGTGACATGTCGCGCAGGGCCTGGGGCGCGTCGGCGAAGGTGTACGCGCTGACGGGCAGGGGCTCGATCCGGCCGGCGGTCACTTCCTGCCACACTGCGTGGAGGATCGCGGCGAAGCGCCCGGGGCGCCGGTCGAGGAGACCCGCCAGGTCCACGGCCGCGAAGGAGATGCCCTTGCGGAAGGCGGCGAGGGTGATGTTCCTGGCTCCGTAGATGTCCTTCTTGCCGACTTCGATGAAGCGGCCGTCCTCGGCCAGTACGTCGAGGCCCAGGGGGATGGCTGCGCCGGTGAGGGAGTTGAGGACGACGTCGACGCCCCGGCCGCCGGTGGCCTCGCGTACCGCGTCGGCCCACGCCAGATCGCGGGAGTCGAAGACGTGCTCGATGCCGAGGTCCCGGAGGTGGCGGCGCTTGTCCGTGGTTCCGGCGGTCGCGATGATCCGCGCGCCCCGTGCCCGGGCGACCTGGACGGCCGCGAGGCCGAGTCCGCCGGCGGCGGAGTGGATCAGGACCGTCTCGCCCTCGTCGAGCCTGCCGAGGTCGACGAGCCCGTACCAGGCCGTGCCCATCGCCAGCGGCAGCCCCGCCGCGGCGGTGTCGTCCATGCCGTCGGGGATGGTCTGGGCGTGGTCGGCGCGGACCGTGAGATGCGAGGCCATCGAGCCCATGGCGCAGGCCGCGACGCGGTCGCCGACGGCGTGGCCGGTGACGCCGGTGCCGACGGCGGTGACCCGGCCCGCGCACTCCCCGCCGAGCAGCGAGGCGCCGCCCGAGTGGTCGGGGTAGGTGCCCATGGCCTTCATCACATCGATGAAGTTCAGGCCGGCGGCGGTGACTTCGATCTCGATCTCGCCGGGTCCGGGCGTGCGCCGGTTGAGCGGTCGGTAGACCAGGGAGTCCCAGAATCCGGGCCGGCCGGCGTGGAGGCGGAACGGGCGGTGCGAGGCGCGCCAGGGCGCCGGTTCCGCCGGTTCGCCGAACTCCGCGTCACCGCACACCAGTCGTCCCACCAGCCGGCGTCCCCGGCGCAGGGCGACCTGGTCCTCCTCGTCCGCGGTGAGGATCTCGGCGACGCAGTCGGTGGCCCATCCGGTGTCGTTCGGGTCGAGGTCGACCAGCAGCGGGCGCAGTTCGGGGTGCTCGCGCCGCAGGACGCGGGTGAAGCCCCAGTACAGGGCCGCTCCGGGGTCGGGCCGGTCTGCGGTGACCACGGCCTGGGCGGTGGCGGTGACCACGACGAGGCGGGGCGGGGCGCCGCGTTCGGTGCAGCGGCGTACGAGGGCGGGCAGGGCGGTCAGTGTGCGGCGCTGCCCGTCGAGGCCTGTTCGGGCATGGGGAGCGGCCACGACGATTCCGGTGGCCGTTTCGGCGGCGGCCAGCTGTTCGCCCCAGGTCCCGGGGCCGGCGCCGGAGGTGGCCAGGGTGACGGGGGCGCCTGTGGCGGCCAGGGCGTCGGCCAGTTCCCGTGCCGCTTCGTCCTCCCCGCACACGAACCATGACTGCGGCGCGGTCCGGGGCTCCGGGCGCGGTTCCTCGCAGAACACCAGGCGGTGCTCCCGTTCGGTGTCGTCGCGGTCGGCGGTGGTCGCGGCCAGCGGTTGCATCCGCAGGCCTTCCAGGACCAGCAGCAGTTCGCGGTCCTCGGTGAAGACCTGGAGGTCGAAGAGGTGGTCCGAGCGGCGTACGGCGTGGGACCGCACCGCGAGGACGGGCTGGTCGGGATCGGCGTACCAGTGCACGGCGGCCACCGCGGTGGGGACGACGGTCCGCTCGTCCTGGCAGAGCGCGAGGACGGTCTGGAGCGCGCTGTCCCACAGTGCGGGGTGCAGTCCGTGCGGGGGTGCGCCGGCCCGGCAGCGTTCGTTCAGCCGGACGTCCGCGAGGGCGCGGTCGCCTTGTGTGCGCAGTCGGCGCACGCCCTGGAACGCGGGCCCGTAGTGGAGGCCGCGCGTGCCGCACGCCGCGTAGAACGCGGTGTGGCTGTCGGGTTGTTCGTCGAGGTCGGCGTGCAGGTCGGCCGGGTAGGCCGCGGTCTGCGGGGTCGGGGCGGGGGCGGGGCGCTGCAGTGCGCGTGCGGTGGCGTGCTCGATCCACTCCCCGCTGCCTTCGGGCAGGGAGAGCAGGGTGAAGCTGCCGCCCTCGGTGATGTCGTCGCGCCACAGGACGGAGAGCCGGGCGGGTTCGTCGCCGAGCGTCAGGTCCCGGTGGAAGGCGACGTCGACGAGCGAGCCGGGCAGCCGGCCGTGCCGGTTGCGGGCCGCGTCGGCGGCGAGGGCCAGCATCGCGGCGCCCGGCAGCACGACGGCGTCGTCGACGCGGTGGTCCTTCAGCCACGGTGTGCTGTCCGCGGTCAGTTCGAGGTCGCCCTGCCAGGCGTCCTGCTCCGTCGCGGAGGGAACCAGATCGAAGCCGAGGCCCTGGCGGATGCCGCCGCGGCGCTTGGCGGTGCCGAGGTTGTAGGCGGTGCGCTGCCACGGGTATCCGGGCAGCGGGGCCGACGCGGTGCGCGGCAGACCGCCGAAGGGTTCCAGGCCGGCGACGTAGGCGCGGGCGAAGGCGGTGGTGAGGTCTCGCGGGGTGCCCTCGTCGCGGCGGAGCGAGGTGAGGACGACCGGCTTGTCGTCGTGCAGTTGTGCGAGCTGTTCGAGGGCGGGTGCGAGGACGGGGTGCGGGCTGATCTCGACGACGTGGGTGACGCCGTCGTCGAACAGCCGGCCCATGGCGTCCGCGAACAGGACGGGGTTGCGCAGGTTGTCGATCCAGTAGGTCCCGTCCATCTCGGGGCCCTCGATGTCCCTGACGCGCAGTGTCGACATCAGTACCAGGGTGCCCGGGCGGGGTGCGACGGGTGCGAGGGCCGTGGTGAGGTCGTCCGTGAGCTCGTCCATCTGCGGGCTGTGCGAGGCGTAGTCGACGTTGACGAGCCGGCAGTAGGTCCCTTCGGCCTCCAGGATCTCCTTGAGTACCTCAAGGGTGGCGTTGTCGCCGGACAGCACGCAGGAGTTGGGGCCGTTGTTGACGGCGATCGAGATCAGGTCCTCGAAGCCTTCGAGGGCCTTCTTCGCTGCCTCCCTGCTCAGGTCGACGGCGAGCATGCCGCCGCGGCCCGTGACCCTGCGGATGATCGCGCTGCGCCTGGCGATGACCAGCGCGGCGTCCTCGTAGGTGAGGATGCCCGCCACGGTGGCGGCGGTGACCTCGCCCTGGCTGTGGCCGATGACGACATCGGGTTCGACTCCGGCCGCGCGCCACATTTCGGCGATGCCCACGGACACGGCCCACAGGGTGGGCTGCAGCATGTCGATGCGGCTGAGCCACGCGTCGCCGGCCCGGCCCGAGACGATGTCCGTCAGGTCCCAGTCGACGTGCGGTTCGAGGGCCTTGGCGCAGCATCGTACGACGGACGCGAAAGTGTCGCTGCGCGCGTAGAGTTCCTGGCCCATCGCGGCCCACTGCGAGCCCTGGCCGGGGAAGACGAAGGCGGTACGGCCCCGGGCCCGGGCGCGGCCGGTGACGATGCCGGGGATGTCGGCGTCGTCCTCGGCGGTGACGAACCGGTCGAGGAGGGTGCTGAGCTCGGTGTCGTCCTGGGCGATGAGGGCGGCTCGCCGGGGGAAGCTGTCGCGCTGCCAGGCGAGGGTGCCGGCGAGCTGCGCGGCCGGTACGTCGCGGTGTGCGAGCAGGTCGCGCAGGTCTTCGGCGCGGCGGTGCAGGGCGTCGTCGGTGTGGGCGGACAGCGGGACCAGGACGGGGCTGTCCGGCTGGGCGGTGTCGTCGGGTGTCCGGCGGGGGTGTCCGTCGGCGTGTGGTGAACTCATCAGGACGATGTGGGCGTTGGTGCCGCCCCACCCGAAGGAGTTGACTCCCATGTAGAGGGGACCCTCCTTCGGGAGGGGCAGCGGCTCGCGGTTCACGCGCACGTTGAGCTCGTCGAAGGGGATCTTCGGGCTGAGCTCTTCGGCGTGCAGGCTCGGCGGGACGACGCGGTGCTCCAGGGAGAGCACTGCTTTGAACAGGCCCGCCAGGCCCGAGGCTGCTTCCAGGTGGCCGATGTTGGTTTTCACCGAGCCGACCGGGATCGGGCCGGCGCTGTGGCGCCGTTGTCCGATGGCGCGGCCGATGGCGCCGGCTTCCACGGGATCTCCGCGGCGGGTGCCGGTGCCATGCGCTTCTATGTACGCGAGCCGGTCGAGGGGAACGCCGGAGTCGGCGTATGCCCGGCGCAGCAGGTCTTCCTGTGCGGCCGAGTGGGGGGTGACCAGGCTGTCGCCTCCGCCGTCGTTGTTGACGGCGGTGCCCAGGACGACGGCGTGGATGCGGTCGCCGTCCTCCAGTGCCCGGGCGAGGGTCTTGACGTAGACGGCGGCGACGCCCTCGCCCCGGACGAAGCCGTTGGCGGACGCGGCGAACGCGGCGCAGCGGCCGTCGGGGGACAGGCCACCGAAGTGGGTGAGGCCGATGGACACGTCGGGCTGCAGGATGAGGTTGACCCCGCCCACCAGTGCGGCGTCGACCTCCCCGGTCCTCAGTGCCTGGGCTGCCAGGTGGAGTGCCACGAGAGAGGAGGAGCAGCCAGTCGCGACCGTGAGGCTGGGCCCGTTGAACTCCAGGAAGTAGGAGACGCGGGCGGCGATGACGTCGATGGCCTGGCCGACGGCGCTGCGCTGGGTCGCGCCGCCGCCGTTGGCCTTGCGCAGGAGTTCGTAGTCGTGCCACAGGGCACCGACGTAGACCCCGGTCCGTGAGCCTCTCAGGTCGGCGGCCCGCAGGCCGGCGTCCTCGAGTGCGCTCCAGCCGGCCTCGAGCAGGAGCCGCTGCTGGGGGTCGATGTCCTCGACCTCGCGCGGTGAGATGCCGAAGAAGGTGGGGTCGAACTGGTGCACGTCGTCGATGAATCCGCCGACGGCCTGGATCTGCTTCTCCGGGTCGAGTTGGGCGGTGGCGTCCCAGCGCTCCGGCGGTACCGGCCGAATGGCGTGGCCGCGGTTCATCATCAGGTCCCACAGGCCGTCGGTGTCCGGGGCGCCGGGGAAGCGGCCCGCCATGCCGACGACGGCTATGGCTCGGTCGGGATCGGGAGTCACGTGGTCCGCGTGCATGGTCTACCTCGGGTGGTGGGAGCGGGCTGTGGGGATTCGGGAGATGCCCAGCACCCTGCGGCCGAGCTGCTCGACGAACCGTGCGGGCCGGGTGCGGCCGCCGTGCCGGAGCAGCTCGCCGAGGATGATGACCCGGGTCTCCCGCAGGTGCTGGGGCGAGCCGTGGACGTCGTCGAAGGCGTAGACGCGGAACCCGTCGTGGCCGCGTGCCGCCTCGCGCCAGTCGTGCTGCGGGATGATCTCGTCGCGCAGGCTGGCGACGTACGTCACGGGGATGTCGAGGCGGGCGATCTCCTCCGGTGTCAGGGCGAGCTCGCGCAGGTGCTGGTCCAGTGACCCCGGTTCGACGCCTGAGGTGTGGCTGAGTGCGGCCCGTGTGATGCGGGGCATCGCCGCCAGGGCCGCCGGGTCGGTGAAGGACGTGGCGAGCGGGGCGCCGACGGTGACGACTCCGGTGATCCGCGGGTCGGCGTGGCTCTGCACCAGGGCGAGGTGTCCGCCGAAGCTGAGGGCGACGGCGAGCGTGCGGTGCGCGTCGCAGGAGTCGGCGACCGCGTCCATGACGGCGGTGAACACCTTTCCCGCCGAGCGGGAGTACGGCACGCCGTTCTCCCCGACCCCGGGGAAGTCGACGATGGCCACGGCCGATCCGGTGCGCGGCACGGCCTGCAGGAAGCCTCCCCATTGCTCCTTGAGGGAGACGATGCCGCCCATCATGATCACCAGTGGTGCGTCGGGGCGGGGGCCGGCGCTGTACAGGAACGGTACGTCGTGTCCGTCGACGGTGGCGGTGCGGCGCTCTCCCGCGCCGGTCCGCAGCAGCCAGGTGTGCAGGCTGAGCGCCGCGAGCTCGCCGGCCTCCCGCCGGGCGGGCGAGTCCGCGCGGGGGAAGCGTGCGAGGTTGTACAGGTTGGACGCGGTCCTGGGCCGGCCGGCGTGGACATGCTGTTCGGCGGCCTTGGACCACGCGCCGACCCAGCTGCCCGGGCCCTCGCCGTCGAGGTGTTCCACCGTACGGAGCACGGCGTCGACCTCGGCCGCCTTAAGGCCCATGAACCGTGCGTGCAGCCCCACGAACTGCTTGGCTTCGGTGAGCATCACGAGAGCTCCCAGGTTTCCAGTCGGTCCTTGACGCGGGCGAGCACTTCGGAGGCGAGGGCCCCGTCGATGACCCGGTGGTCGAACGCGAGGGAGAGGGTGAACTGCGGTGCGACGTGGATCTGTCCGTCGCGTACCAGCGTCGCGTCGGCGATGCGGCCGATGCCGAACCCGAGCGTTCCGGAGATCATCGGGAAGATCGCCCGTACCGGTTCGTGGCCCACGGAGGTGACCGAGAAGGTGCCCTGGATGTCCGCGCGGCGGGCCGCGTTGCCCATGGCCGCGCGGTAGGCGAGCCGGGCGATCGGCAACGGAAGCCGCTGCATCTGCTTGACCTTGGCGAACGGGCCCGACGCGTCGACCGGGGCGTCCTTGTAGACGTCGATGGAGTTCTGGACGTCGAGGGCCGACAGGTCCTGGGCCGCGTGGACCGTGCCGGCGACGACGCAGCGCTCGCCGTCCACGGTCTTGTCGAAGAGCACCTTCACGTCCACGTCGTCGAGCACGGCGATCCTGGGGCGCATCGAGCCGCCCTGGAGCATCGAGCGGGCCTGCGGGTAGGCGGCCACGACGTCGGCGGCCGCTTTGACCAGGAGGCTCACATAGCTGAGTTTTCCGCCGCTGTCGACGCGCGCCGACTTCAGGCGGGTGGCGTCGACGTCGGCCATGAGATGGACGTGGCAGGTCCTGCGCGCCCCGCCGTGCAGGAAGGTCCAGGTGCCGCGGCGGGCCGCGGGCAGCGGCCGGACGACGGGGGCCGCGGTGCTCATGCCGCCTCGCCGCCCTTGACGGTGTCGGAGACGAGCCCCGACAGGTCCCCGATCGACTCGGCGTTCATGAAGCGGTCGTAGTCGAGGTCGGCGGCCAGTGCGCGCTCCAGGTAGACGAGTACGCGCATCTGGTTCACCGAGTCCCAGCCGTCGACGTCGCGCAGTGCGGTGTCGGCGGTCAGTTCGCCGAACTCGCAGTCGAGCAGCTGCTCGACGACGTCGGCGACGATCCGGTCAGCGGACATGGAAGGCTCCCTCGTCGTTGACGACCCGGATCCATGGGGGCAGGTCGGTGATGTTCATCAGGTCATGGCGGAAGCTCTGGGGCTCGGCGTCGTCCCCGGCGGCGGGCAGGAAGCCCTGGGCGGGGTAGAAGCCGGCGAACTTCGCGTTCTTCGCCGTTCGTGCGTAGGTGCCCAGCACGGCCGTGGCGGAGTGTTCCCGGGCGGACCGCAGGACGAGGCCGACGATCGCTTCCTCGACGTTGCGCGAGAAGACCCGACAGCTCAGGACGACGTTGTCGATCGACCAGGACGCGTCGTCGGTCCGGCTGAGGGCGATCGCGGCGATCAGCCCGTTGTCGCCGAACCGGTCGGTGAGCCGGGCGGCGTAGAAGGCGGCGGTGCCCGCGGCGGTGTGCCGGGCCATGTCCTCCTCGCTGTAGCGGACGCCGGCGAGGTTGAACTGGTTGGTCTTCTTGAAGAGCTGGGCGATCCGTGGGGTGTTGAGCGGGCCGGCCGGTTCGATGGCCAGCTGTGAGTCGAGGGCCGTCAGGTAGTCCTGGAGGCTGCCGGCCGTGCTCTGCAGTTGTGCTCGCCGGCCGCGTTCGCGGTACAGCTGAGTACGCTCGCGGTCCTCGCTGGTCAGCCGCAGCAGGTTGAAGTCTGCGCGCTGCGCCACCGCGGCGGCGTACCCCGCGGGGTCGGCCGGTAGTTCGACGGTCGTGACCTGCGGCAGCAGCTCCCGCATGAGGCCGCGCTCGACCGGGTTGTCGTCGACGAAGACCATCGCGTCCGGATCGATGTTGAGCTCGGCCGCCAGGTCGCGCACGTTGTCCGGCTTGGGGTCCCAGTTGGCCCGTACGGCCACGAACGAGTGCGGTGTGAGGACCATGTCCGGGTGCGTGGCGATGGTTTCGCGGGCGATGTCGTCGTCGTTCTTCGAGGCGACGGCAAGCATGACGCCCTGCTTCTCCAGGTCTCGGGCGAGTTCCTGGAGCTCCTGGTGGGCCGAGCCGGGGTAGGCCCCGCCGAGCCGCAGCCCTGCGATGCCGTCGTCGCCGACGACGCCGCCCCACAGCGTGTTGTCGAGGTCCAGGACCAGGCACTTGGCGGCGAGGCCCAGGTCGGCGCGGGCGATGCGGGCCAGTTCCGTTGCATAGGCGTGCAGGAACTCCGGCGCGTAGGTGTGCGCCGCGGCGTGCCGCATCCGGTGGCTGCCGAAGGTCGTCCCGGCCCTGGCGGCTAGGGCGGCGTCGGACAGCACGACGGTGTTCGGGTACTGCACGGCCAGGCCGAGGACGTCCGCGTTCATCCGCTGCCAGGCCGCTTCGAGGCGGGCCTTGGTGGGGTAGTCGATGACGCGGTCCCTACGGAGCGGGCTCAGCTGCACGGTGCACAGCACGGTGAGTCCGCCGAGTACTTCCTGGACGGTCCGCGTCCACTCCCCCAGCTCGGCGGGGAAGGCGGCGCAGCGGGCCTCGACGGCGTCGATGTCCAGCGGGTCCTCGATCTGTGCGAAGACGGCGTTGTCGTCGAGGAGGCAGGCGACGATGCGTGGTCGCAGGTCCTTGAGCGTCGGTGCTCCGGAGAGGATCTCCAGGCGCCACTGGTCGAAGCCGGCGAGGCGGATCTCGGGGAGCAGGCCGTTGCCGAGCATGACCGCGGTCAGCAGGGGCGGGACAGGGTCCAGGGTGCAACTGCCGAGCAGGGCGATCCGCTGCTCCCTGAACAGGCCGGTGGTGGCGAGCTGCTCGCGGGAGCGTGCCCCCGACAGCAGGGAGCCGGCCGCCTCCAGGTCGAGAGGGTCGCCGATCTGCGTGAGCAGGCCGGGCAGCACGGCCGCGCCGGCGGCGAGACCGCCGCGCTTGACCGCGCGCAACTGCTGGAGGGGAGTTGCCCCGGGGCCGGGGGGTAGGGCTTCGGTGCCGTCGGTGGGTCGGGGTGCTCCGGTGCCGTCAGGCAGCATCGCGCTCCGCCTCCTGCGGCTGGTGGCGCAGTGCCATCCCCGAGATGATCCACTTGGAGGATTCGATGGTGGTGACGAGGACGCGTCCGCCCACGCCGGTGCCGGCACCGATGCGCTGCATGGTGCGGTTGAGCTGGATGAACGGCAGGGCGTTGCCGTTGTTGCCGGTGTCGGCGACGCAGGAGACGGCCTGCTCGGGGGCGACCCCCATGCGCCGGCGGATCTTCTCCGCCATGACGCCGTTCAGCTGCGGCGGCAGGACGTGCTCGATGTCGCTCGTGCGACAGCCGACCGTCGCAGCCAGCTCCTCCAGCACCGTGCAGGCCAGGCCGGGGACGTTCTGCTCGATGGCCTTGTAGTCCTCTTCGCCCATGGACTCGCGGACCTCGGTGCCGTCGGGCCCGGGCACCATGGGTGCGCCGTCCGCTCCGTACCAGCGCACTAGCTGGGCCGGGGCGCGCCCCTTTCCGACGGTACGCAGCAGGATGTGTTCGACGACCAGGCCCGGGCCCGCGTCGTCGGCGTCGACCACCGCCGCTCCGGCCCCGTCGCCGAACAGGGCGAAGTTGGCGAGCTCCGCGGACTTGATCCGTTTGATGTCGCGGTCCGCGGGCCACAGCTTCACGACCGAGTCGGCGCCGATCACCAGCCCGCGGCGCAGCCCGCCGGCCAGCAGCGCCTGGGCCGTGTACAGGCCGGTGAGGGCGCCGGCGCAGCCGGACGTCAGCTGGAAGGTGGGCAGGTCGTTGAGGCCGAGACGGTCCGCGACGGTGTTCACGGTGGCGGGCATCAGGTGGTCGGGCGACCCGGTGGTGAGGATCAGGAAGTCGATGGTCGCCGGGGCGACTCCGGCCGCGGCGAGCGCCCTCTCGCCGGCGGCCGTGGCCAGGTCGCCGGTGTTCTTCGGCACACCGTCGGAACTGGCCGGGTCGCAGAAGTGGCGGCTGCGGTTGCCAGTCATCCTGTCGAGCCACTTCTCGTGCAGGCCGAACCGCTGCGCCATGTCGCGGTTCGTGACCGGTTCACCCGGGAGTACTTCGCTGAAGGCAATGAGTCTCACGGCGTCAAGTTCCTTTGGTGAGTCAGGAGTTCGCTCCGTCGGGGGTGTCCTCCCGCGACGCGGGATCTGACATCCGGGAACTTAGGAACGCGGCCTAGGAGAGGGCTAAAGCATCTCGGCCGGGTCCGGCGGGCGGCCCAAAAGGTTCTTAAGCGCTCGGGGCGAGGCTCGGGCACGTCTGTATCGCCTCATCCCGCAGAACCGAGGGAGTAACGCTTATGGTCGACACCGGTCAGTGGAGGGATGTCGAACCCCTTGTCCTGGCGGTAGGCGCGCGCGATGAGCAGCTGCTGGAAGCGGTCGCCACCGTCGGTTTCGACCGGGCTGCGGCGGTGGCCGTCGACGAGCTGGTCGCACGGTATGAGCCGACCGGTCCGTGGGAGCCGGTGCAGTTGCACCTGTGTCTCCACAACGACGGCCGGTTCGCCAACTACACCGTCCGGGTCGACCGGCGCGGGATGGTCGCCACGCCCGGCCGCCCGGACAGCACGTCCGTCAGCGTTACCTATCAACTGCCGGATCTTCTGCGTCAGTTGTACGGGTCGCGCTGTGGCCGGCGGCCCGGTCCCCCGCAGGTGGAGATCGCCTGGCCGGACGAGCCCGGCGGCATTCCCGCCCTGGCGCGGCGGATGGGACCCGTGGTGCAGGGCCTGGACGCGCTGCTCGCCGCCGGCTCGTCCGTCGAGAGTGACCTGGGCGGCCTCGCGGTCCGCTTCGGCTCCGACAAGTGGGGCGGGGTGCACTGGTACACCCGCCACTACGAGCGGCACTTCCGTCCGCTGCGCGACGCTCCGGTGCGGATCCTCGAGATCGGTGTCGGCGGCTACTCCGACAACGGTTCCGGCGGGGCGTCACTGCACATGTGGGAGCAGTACTTCCGGCGGGGGCTCGTGCTGGGCCTGGATCTGTTCCGCAAGCCGGAGGTGCTCGGCCCCCGGATCAGAACGCTGCAGGGGGACCAGAACGACCCAAAGCAGCTGGTCGCCCTGGCGAAGGAGCACGGGCCGTTCGACATCGTGATAGACGACGGCAGTCATATCAACGAGCACGTGCGGACGTCCTTCAACGCCCTCTTCCCGTATGTGCGCCACGGGGGTCTGTATGTGATCGAGGACGTGCAGACGTCCTACTGGCCCGGCTACGGCGGCAGGCCGGGTGCCGCCTGCGGCAGCACCGACACCACCCTCGGGCTCATGACGTCGCTGGTGGATCTGATCCACCACCAGGAGTACGGCAGCGAGGGTTCCGGTCCCCGGCCCTACGCCGCCGACCACGCGGTGGGCGTGCACTTCTACCACAACCTCGTGTTCGTGGAGAAGGGCCTCAACAACGAGGAGCCCAGTCCCGCCTGGATACCCCGGTCCCCGTTCCCCACCGCCTAGGAATTCTGGAGCGTCTGATGAACACCCCCACGTCCACGCCCTCGCTGGTGCAGAGCGTGCTGTCGGAGGAGGCGAACGCGGCGGCGGAAGCGGCGCTGTTCGACCTCATCACCCCTGAGGGCAAAGAGAATCCCTTCCCCGCCTACGCCCGGCTCCGGCAGGCGGCACCGGTCTATCCCAGCGCGCTGGGCGCGTGCTTCGTCTCGGGCTACGACGCCTGCAGGGAAGTCATCTTCAGCGACCGGTTCGGGGTCGCCGACGAGGAGTGGTTCGACACCAACGAGCCGGACTGGCGCAGTCATCCGCTGATGTTCCACGTGTACTCGACGATGATCGGCAACAACCCGCCCGATCACACCCGGCTGCGCCGCCTGGTGTCCCACGCCTTCAACGCCCGGCGGATCGAGGAACTGCGCCCCTTCGTGGCCGATCTCACCGACCGGCTGCTCGACGACATGGCCGCGCAGGCCGGCGCCGACGGCGTCGTCAACCTGCAGGAGGCCATCGGGCTGCCCGTGCCGATCCGGGTCATGGCCAGGCTCCTCGGCGTGCCCGACGAGGATCTGCCGCCCTTCCAGTCGTGGGTGCGCAAGTGCGGCGTGATGTTCGAGATCGCGGTCACCCCCGAGGAGCTGGCCGAGGGCGACGCCGCCTACACGAGCATTCGCACCTACTTCAAGTCCCTGGTCGCCGACCGGCGCCGCTCACCCAAGGACGACCTCGCCTCCGCGCTGATCGCCGTCGTCGACTCCGACGGGGACCGGCTCACCGAGGAGGAGCTGCTGGACACCCTGGGCTTCCTCTTCGCCGCCGGGTTCGAGACGACGGCCGGCATGGTCGGCAACTCGGTGGTCGCGCTCGGTCGCCACCCCGACGAACTGGCGCTGCTGCGCGAGGACCCCGCTCTGCTGGCCGCCGCGACGGAGGAGCTGGCCCGTTTCGACGGCTCGATCCAGATGACCCGGCGCATCGCCATGGAGGACGTCGTCCTGGGTGGCATACCGATCGCGGCCGGCACCTCCGTGGTGGCGCTCATCGGCGCCGCCAACCGGGACCCGCTGCACTTCCCCGAGCCGGACCGGCTCGATCTGCGGCGCACCGGCACCCGGCCGCTGAGCTTCGGGCTCGGAATGCACTACTGCCTGGGCGCGGCGCTGGCCCGCATGGAGCTGGAGGAGATCCTGGGTCGCCTCTACAAACGCTTCCCCACCGTGTGCCTCGCCGGCGATCCGGTCCGCCAGCCCGGCCTGGCGCTGCGCCGCTTCGCCTCCGTGCCGGTCAAGCCGACCTGACGGGAGAGCCCAGTGACAGGCCTTCGATCACATCCCTCGTCCCTGGCCCAGGTCGTCGGCGGGCACGCCGCCGAGCTGGGCGACCGGGTCGCGCTGACTTTTCTGAGCGACCCCGCGGCCGACACGGGTCGGTCCCTCACCTATGCGCAGCTCGACCACGACGCCCGTCGGATCGCGTCCTGGCTGATCGAGCGTGGTGCCCGCGGCGAGCGGGTGCTGCTCCTGCACCCGCCGGGGCTCGAGTTCGCCAAGGGCCTGGTCGGCTGCTGGTACGCGGGCGCCGTCGCGGTGCCGTCGCCGCTGCCCGGGACTCGGCCCCAGCACCTGCGCCGGCTGACCGCGATCGCCCGTGACACGCGCGCCGCGTTCGTGCTCACCGACGCCGCGAGCCGTGCGGAGGTGGAGAAGTGGGTGGCCGACGAGGGTCTGGACGTGCGGTGCGTGGCGACGGACAGCGATCCGCTGGGCGATCCGGGCCTGCGTCCCCTCGTCGTCCAGCCGGACGAACTCGCACTGCTGCAGTACACCTCGGGGTCGACGAGCGACCCCAAGGGCGTGATGATCAGCCACACCAACCTGCTGCACAACGCGCAGGCGATCGGCAGCACCCTCGGCAGCGGCGCCGGCACCCGCTTCGGCGGCTGGCTCCCGCACTATCACGACCTCGGCCTGATGGGGATGCTGCTGCAGCCGCTGTTCCACGGCGCCGGCAGCGTGTTCATGTCGCCGATGAGTTTCCTCAAGCGGCCGCATCTGTGGCTGGAGATGCTCGACCGGCACGACATCCACATGAGCGGCGGACCGAACTTCGGCTACGACCTGTGCGTGCGGCGCGTGACCGACGAGCAGATCGACCGGGTCGACCTGTCCCGCTGGCGCGTCGCGGTCAACGGCGCCGAGCCGATCAGGGCCGAGTCCGTCGCCGCCTTCGCCCGGCGGCTGCGGCCGGCGGGGCTGCGGGCGGAGACCATGTTCCCCTGCTACGGGCTGGCCGAGGCCACCCTGATCGTCTGCGGGGACCGCCCAGGACGGCCGCCGCTCAGCGAACGGGTGCTGGTCGAGGATCTGGAGCAGGGGCGGTTCGTGGTGTCGGCCACGCCGACCGCGGCCGCCGCCGACGGTTCCGACGGATCCGACGGGTCCAACGCGCCCGACAGTTCCGACGGGTCCGACGGGCCGGCCACTCGTGAGCTGGTCAGCAGTGGTGTGGTCACCGGCCTCGATGTGCTGATCGTCGACCCGGACACGGCGCAACCCGTGCCGGACGGGCGGGTCGGGGAGATCTGGGCACGTGCCGGCAACGTCGGACTCGGCTACTGGAACTGCGAGGAGGCGACCCGGCAGACGTTCCGGGCGGTCACGGCGGATGGCGACGCGGGCTATCTGCGCACCGGTGACCTCGGGGCGGTCCACGACGGCGAGCTCTTCGTCACCGGCCGGATCAAGGACGTGCTCATCGTGAACGGACGCAATCTGCACCCGCAGGACATCGAGGCCGAGTCGAAGTCGGTGCATCACGCGTTCGCCACCGGCGAGGCCGCCGCGTTCGCCGACGGCCGGCACGTGGTCGTCGTCCAGGAGGTGCGGGCGGGGCGGCTGACGGCGGAGGAGCTGACGCTGCTGGCCCGTTCGGTCTCCCAGCGCCTGGGGCAGAGTCACGGAATCGGCGGCCTACGGGTGCTCCTGGTCAGGCCCGGCGGTGTGGAGCGCACGACCAGCGGCAAGGTCCAGCGGTCCGCCATGCGCGCGCTGTATCTCGTCGGCGGGATCGTCCCGCTCGCCGACAGCGCCCAGGGTGTGAGTGCGTCATGACCACCGTGGACGTGTACGCGGGGTTCCGCACGCGGCTCCTCGCCGAGCAGTGGGAGCGGGTCCTGGGCGACCCGCGCGACCCGGACAGCGTCTTCTCCCCCGCGCGGTGCGCCGCGCTCGACGAGCAGGACGCGTTCCCCGTCGAGATGTGCGCCGCGCTGGACGCGGCGGGTCTGCCGGCGACGTATGTGCCCACGCGGTACGGCGGGAGTCTGGAGCGCTACGACGAGGCCTTCGCGATCATGCGGACGGTGGCCCGGCGTGATCTCACAGCGGCCGTCGCCCACGGCAAGACGTATCTGGGCGCGGTGTCGGCCTGGGTGGGCGCGGAACCCGGACAGGCCCGGGAGCTGGCCGGGCTGATCCTGGACGGCGGGGTCGTCGCCTGGGGGCTGACGGAGCGCGCCCACGGCAGCGATCTGCTGGCCGGAGAGGTCGATGCCCGTCCCACCGCCACCGGTTACGCCCTCACCGGCGAGAAGTGGCTGATCAACAACGCCACCCGGTCCGATGTCGTGTGCACCCTCGCCCGTACGGACCCGGCGGGCGGCCCGCGTGGCTACACGCTGCTGCTCGCCGACAAGCGGCGCCTGGCACACGGCGCGGGAGGCTACCGGACCCTGCCCAGGGTGCGCACCCACGGCATCCGGGGCGCGGACATCAGCGGTATCGCGTTCGACGGGGCCGAGGTGCCGGCGGACGCCGTGGTGGGCGCCCCCGGTGCCGGCCTGGAGATCGTCCTGAAAGGCCTCCAGCTCACCCGTACGCTGTGTGCCTCGCTGTCGCTGGGTGCCGGTGACCACACACTGCGCCTGGGGGTCGGCTTCCTGGGCGGGCGCAGTCTCTACGGGCGCACCCTGGACCGGCTTCCGCAGGCGCGCCACGCACTCGGCAGGTCGATCGCCGATCTGCTGGCCGCGGAGGCCGCCGCCGTCGTGGCGTGCCGGGCGATCCACACGTCCCCCGGAGAACTGGCCACCTCCTCGGCCGTCGTCAAGTACCTGGTGCCCACGCTGGTCGGCGAGGCCGTCACTGGTATCGGCAAGCTGCTGGGTGCGCGGGCCTATCTGCAGGGGACGCATGACCAGGCCCTGTTCCAGAAGGTGGAGCGCGACCATCGCATCGTCGGGCTCTTCGACGGCAGCACCGTGGTCAATCTGCACGCGCTGGTGAACCAGTTCGGACTGCTCACGCGCGGTTACCGGCGTGCGCCGGCGGACGAGTCCGGTGCGGTCACCGCGGCCACGCTGACCGCGCCGCTGCCCGCCTTCGACCCCGCTCGTTTGACGCTGGCCCCCACGAGGGGCTGTGGCATGGTCCAGGGGCTCGCGTCGATGCTGAAGGTCAGCGCTCTGCCGCCGCGCACGGCGAACCTCGCGGCCGAGCTGCTCACCGCGACCCACGCGCTGCACGAGGAGCTCGCCGCCCACCGGCCCTCTCCTGTCGCCGTGCCCGCGCACGCCTTCGCACTCGCCGAGCGCTACGCGGCGTGTTACGCGGCCGTGGCGGCCCTGCGCCTGTGGACGTACAACCACGACTGGGTCGCCGCCGCGGCGGCCCCGCGGGACGCGGCGCTGTGGCACGACGGGCTGTGGCTCGAGGCGTGTCTGTACCGGCTGCTGGAACGGATCAGTCCGGGGTCGGTCCGCGGCGATCCGGACTCCGACGAGGTGTTCGACCGGCTGGTCGGCCTGGCGGCGTCCGCCGGGGTGCCGGCAGGAGCTCCCGGTGGCCCGGTGCTGTCCTTGCTGCCCGCCCCCGTCCGCGTATCAGGTGAGGAGGGACCGTGAGCACCGCCGTTGATCTGGAGGAGCTGCTGGGTGATCCCTGGGACGGTGACAACCCCTGCGGTTTCGAGGCGGTCGTCGCCGCCGACGAGGCGGGCCGGCTGCCGGACGGCGGCGAGCGGATCCTGGACCGGTACGGTCTCGGCCAGGAGTTCGTGCCCGCCGGGCTCGGTGGCCGGCTGCACGACATCCCGCGGCTGGCGCGCACGCTGCGCTCGGTGTTCCGCCGTGACGGAGCCCTGGGGCTGGGGTACGGGGTGACGTCGTTCATGGCGGCCGTCAATGTGTGGACGTCCGGTGGTCCGGACCAGCAGCGGCGCCTCGCCGACGTACTCGGACGGGGCGGCAGGGCGGCGGTCTGCTTCCATGAGCTGGCCCACGGAAACGATCTCTCCCGCCAGGAGTTCCGGGCGCGACGGCAGGGCGGCGACTATCTCCTGAGCGGCCGCAAGGAAGTGGTGAACAACGCCGACCGCGCCGACGCCCTGCTGCTGTTCGCGCGTACCGAGGACGCCCCCGGCAGCCGGAGCCACTCCCTGCTCCTCGTCGAGCGCCCGGAGCTTGCCGGCCCCCGGGTCCGTTCGCTGCCGCGCTACCCCACCGTCGGGGTGCGCGGCTGCAGCCTGGGCGGCCTGGAGTTCAGCGACTGTCCGGTCCCCGCGAGCAGTGCCGTCGGGGTGCCCGGCACCGGCCTGGAGACCGCGCTGCGCGCGTTCCAGGTGACCCGCGCCGCCCTGCCGAGCATGGCCATCGGCACGCTGGACACACAGCTGCGCGTCACCCTGCGGTTCGCGTTGAACCGCAGGATGTACGGGTCGACGGTCGCTGAACTGCCGCATGCCCGAGCGCAGTTGACGGGGGCTTTCGCCGATCTGCTGGTCTCCGACTGTCTGGCGACCACGGCCACCCGCGCCCTGCATCTGCTGCCCGACGAGTGCGGCCCGGTCGCCGCCGCGACCAAGTACCTGGTGCCGCGCCTGCTGCTGGAGGCCTGCGACGACCTGGCCGTCGTCCTGGGCGCCCGCCACTATCTGCGCGAGGGCACGTACGGGATCTTCCAGAAGCACCTGCGGGATCTTCCCGTGCTCAGCCTGGGACACGCCGGACCCACCACCTGTCTGGCCACCCTCGTCCCTCAGCTGCACCAGCTGGCCCGGCGTTCCTGGCTCGCGGGCGGCGATCCGCCGCCCGCACTGTTCGCGCCCGACGGCGCCCTGCCCGCGATGCGCTTCGACCGTCTCGCCCTCGCCGCCGGCGGCCGGGACATCCTGGGCGGCGGTGTCATCGCCTCCCTCGAGGCAGTGATCGACGAGTCCGGGGGGCCGGGCGACCCGCTCGGCGTCCTGGCCCGGGCCCTGCTCGCGGAGTTCCACGCCCTGGCGGCGGGCTGCGCCGGCCTGCGGCCGCGCGAGCGCACCGTCGTGTCGGGCCCGCGCAGCTTCGCACTGGCCGAGCGCTACGCCCTGCTGCTCGCGGCCTCCACCTGTGCGCAGATCTGGCGCCACGACGGCCATGGCCCGGAGTCCTTCCTGCGCGACCGGGCCTGGCTGACCGCGGCCCTGCACCGGATCTGCGTACGCCTGGGACACGCCCCCGAGCCGCTGTCGCGGCAGACCGAGGACCGGCTCTTCACCGAGCTCCTCGTGCGCCACGAGGCGAACACCAGTTTCGACCTCGGCAACCGTCCGTACGCATAGCACCGGCCCACCACGAGAACACGGAGAACCTGATGACCACCGCCCCCACCACCGCAGTGATCCGTTCGAAGGCGGAACTGAGTACCTGGCTCACCTCGTTGATCGCCGACTACCTGGACGTCGATGCCGTCTTGCTCGATCCGCGCCGGCCGCTCGCCGAGGCGGGGCTCGACTCCGTCTACGCGGTGAGCGTGTGCACCGACATCGAGGACGCGCTCGGCATCCCGGTGGAACCCACCCTCGCCTGGGACCACCCCACCGTCGAGGCGATGGCCGCATACCTCCACGACGCCCTCGCCGTCCGATGAGCGGCGACACTGTCTGCGGCACCGCCCGCGCTCCCGTGGCGATCACCGGCATCGAATGCGCCTTTCCGGGTGTCGAGGACAAGAACGCGCTGTGGGAACTGCTGCTGCGGGGCGGTGACGTGATACGTCCGGTGCCGGCGGACCGCTGGGACACGGAGCAGGTCGTCGCGCCCGGGCCGGACGTCGCCCCGGGCACCATGAATACGCGGTCCGGTGGCTATCTGGAGGACATCGGTCTGTTCGACAACGAGTTCTTCGGCATCACGCCGCGCGAGGCCGCCGCCATGGATCCGCAGATCAGGCTACTGCTGCAGTGCGTATGGCGGGCCGTCGAGGACTCCGGGACCGATCCGCGCGCCCTGGAGGGCAGCAGGACCGGGGTCTTCGTCGGCGCCATGGGCAACGAATGGGCTCTGCGGATGGGCGACTTCGGCAGCATCACCCCGCATCTGGGATCGGGCACCGGGCACGGTATGACGGCCAACCGGATCTCGTACCAGTTCAATCTGCGCGGCCCGAGCGTCTCCGTCGACACCGCGTGCTCCTCCTCCCTGGTGGCCGCCGACATGGCCCGCACCGCGCTGGCGCGCGGCGAGTGCGACTACGCCCTGGTCTGCGGGGTGAACGTGATCCTCACTCCGGCGCTCGGGATCTTCTACACCCAGGCCGGTCTGTCGGCGCCGGACGGCCGGTGCAAACCCTTCAGCTCCCGCGCCGACGGCATCGGCCGCGGCGAGGGGGCGGCCGTCCTGGTGCTGCGCCGCCTCGACGACGCGCTGGCCGCGGGCGACCAGGTGTACGCCGTGATCCGCGGCGGGGCCGTGAACCACGGCGGGCGCAGCAACGGCTTCGCCGCCCCGAACCGGGCCGGGCAGCGTGAGGTGATCACCGCGGCCTGTGCCGAGGCGGGTGTGCGGCCCCGTGACGTCCGCTTCGTCGAGGCCCACGGCACGGGCACCATCCTCGGTGACATGATCGAGACGGCCGCCCTGGGCGATGTGCACGCCGTGCCGCGGGACCAGCCGTGCGCCGTCGGCTCGGTGAAGGGCAATCTCGGGCACACCGAGGGCGCCGCCGGTGCCGCCTCTCTCCTCAAGGCCGCGCTCGCGCTGCGTCACGGCGTCCTGCCGGCCAGCCTGCACAGTCGGCACGAGAACCCGGCGCTGCGGGTGGCCGAGCGAGGACTGCGTCTGGCCAAGTCACCGCTGCGGCTGCCGCCGGCCGATGTGTTCGGCTCCGTCAGCAGCTTCGGTCTGGGCGGCACCAATGCCCATCTGCTGCTCTCCAGCCCCCCGCCCGCGCCCCGCCGGGCCCGTACCGGTGCCGCGTCCGGCGCCGGGGAGCGCGAACCCCGGCTGTTCACCCTGTCGGCCCCCGACCCGGAGTCCCTGCGCCGCAATCTCGCCCGGCAGGCCGCCCATGTCGCCCAGCAGCGCGAGGCCGACCTGCCCGCCGTCTGCCAGGCGTCCCACCGGGTGAAGTCCGGCCTCGCGCACCGCTTCTCGGCGACGGTCGACAGCCGCGACGGCCTGGCCGACCTCCTCCGGCTCGCCGCGCAGGAGGACACGCTGTTCGCCCGGCACACCGGCAGGGCCGCGACGCCCCGGGTCGGGCTCCTGTTCACCGGGCAGGGCTCGCAGTACGCGGGCATGACCGCGGGCATCCACCGGCAGTCCGCCGTGTACCGGCGTTTCCTGGCGGAGGCCGACGAGGCCATCGGCCCGCACCTGGGCCGGTCCGTCGTGAGGATGCTGCTCGAGGAGGACCCTCGCGTGCAGGAGACCGCGTACGCGCAGGCGGCGCTCTTCGCGGTGGAGTACGCGCTCGGCCGCGCCCTGATGTCGTACGGTGTGGAGCCGGCGTTCGTCCTGGGCCACAGCGTCGGCGAGTTCGCCGCGGCGTGCCTGACCGGCGCGCTGCCCCTGGCTGACGCGGCCCGGCTGGTGAGCCTGCGCGGCGCGCTGATGCAGCGGCTGCCGGCCGGCGGCGGGATGCTCGCGGTGCTCGCTCCCCTCGAAGAGGTCCGGGACCTGATCGAGCAGGAGCCGGAGCTGGGTGTGGCCGCGGTCAACGGGCCGCGCAACGTGGTGGTGTCGGGGGCCGAGGCGGCGCTGGCCCGGCTCGGTGTGGCGCTGACGACGCGCCGTGTCCGTTCCCGCCCGCTGCACGTCTCGCACGCCTTCCACTCGCCGCTGATGGCCCCGGTCGTCGAGGAGTTCGCCGCCGCGGCCGCGTCGGTGTCGTGCACGGCGCCCCGCCTTCCCCTGCTGTCGACGGTGCTCGGCCGCCCGCTGGGGGACACCGCTCTGGATGCCGCCTACTGGACGCGGCACATCACGGCGCCGGTGCTCTTCGCCGATGCGGCCCGGGCGGCATTCGCCCTCGAACCGACCCATCTGGTGGAGATCGGGCCGCGCTCGGTGCTCAAGTCCCTCGTCTCCGCGCTGCAGCCGCCGGAGGGTCTGCGCCGGCTCGCCGTGTGCCCGGGCGAGAAGGCCACTGCCGGTGATCTGCTGGATGTGGTGGCGGCTCTGTACCGGGCGGGCCTCGACCTCGACGGGGAGGCGTTGCGGACCCCGGAGGCGGCCGGCTGGCACCGGCTGGCGCCGTACTCCTTCTCTCCGCTGCGGCGCTTCGGTACCAGCGTCGTCCCCGCGCAGCCCGCGGCACCGGCCCGCGCCTTTGTGCCGGAGAAGGCACGGACCGCCGCGTCGCCGCACGCCGACACCGACGGCGGTGCCGGCGAGGAGCTGGTGCGCGCGGCGGTCGTCGCCGCGGTCGCGCAGGTGGGCGGCTACGACGAGGCCGAGATCAGTCCCGACACGATGCTCTACGACGATCTCGGATACGACTCCGTGACCATGCTGATGCTGGCGCGGCTGCTCCAGGAGCGCTTCCCGCAGTTGGCGGAGCTCGACATGACCTCGGTGCCCGCCGCCGCCCTCCGTGTGCGCGACCTGACCGCCCTGGTCACCGGGCATCCGGAGGAGCAGCTGGTGGGACAGTACGGTGGTTACCGCGGATGACGACACGTCTGAACACCCAGGTGTGCGTCGTCGGCGGGGGTCCCGGCGGCATGATGCTCGGCCTCGAACTGGCCCTGCGCGGCTGCCGTGTGGTGGTGGTCGAGCAGAGCACGAAGTTCACCCGGCACTTCCGCGGCGAATCGGTCTCCCCCGATTCGGTGCGCCTGCTGGACCGGCGCGGGCTGCTCCAGGAGATCAGGACACGCCTCGACTTCGAGGAGACCCGGCGCTTCGAGATCTCCGACGGGCGCAGGCGGGTCCTGGAGGTCGACTTCGAGAAGCTGACCCCCACGGGCTATCTGCCGATCGAGCTCCCGCAGCAGATCCTCCTCGATGTCCTGGCCGACGCCGCCGCCCGGCACCCCCACTTCACCCTGCTGCGCGGCAGCAGCGCCACGGCCCTGATCGAGGAGGACGGCCGGGTGGTGGGGGTGCGGTGCAGCGGCGGGAGGGACGGCGGGGGGGACCAGGAGGGCACCGAGATCCGGGCGGCTCTCACGGTGGGCGCGGACGGCCGGTTCAGCCGGATGCTGCGGCTCAGCGGGCTCGCCCACACGAAGACCCCGCTCGACCGCGACGTGTTGTGGTGCACGCTGCCCTTCCCCGACGCGTGGGACCGGGGCACGGTGCGTGTCCGCATCGACGGGAACCAGCACGCGCTGTGCCTGCCCACCCACCCCGGCCTGGTGAGGGTGGGGCTCAACATCCCCAAGGGCGGTCTGAAGGAGTTCCGCAGGCTCGGCGTCGGCGCGCTGCGTTCGCGCCTCGCCTCACTCGTCCCTGAGCTGGCTCCGGCCGCCGAGGAGCACATCACCGACTGGAGCAGCATGATGCTGCTCGACATCTTCACCACGTCCGTGCCGCAGTGGTCCCGCCCCGGTCTCGTCCTGATGGGCGACGCCGCCCACACCCTGTCCCCCGTGCTCGGGCAGGGCGTCAACCACGCCGTCATCGACGCCGTCACCCTGGCCCGGCTCGTCGCGCCCGTCCTGGACGCCCCGGTGCGCAGCGGCCGGCTCGACGCCGCCACGCTCCGCTTCCAGCGGCTGCGCGGTCCGCATGTGGAACGCGCCCGCAAGGTGCAGCTGGCCCAGGAGCGTGCCTTCTCGGTCTCCAGCGTCCCCGCGGTGCGCGCACGGCAGGGTCTCTACACCCTGATCAATTCCACCGACTGGCTCAAGCGCCGTATCTGGCGGCGCGTCTACTACACGCTGTCATCGCACTGATGGCGCGGCAGAAACGATCCCGTATCCCCTCGGCTCTGTGAGGCAGCATCATGCAACGGAACATTTCCGGCCAGCGCGTTCTGATCACCGGCGCGTCCAGCGGCATCGGCCGGGCTCTGGCCAAGGAGCTCGCCGCCAAGGGGGCGCACCTGGCGGTGGCGGCCCGCACCGAGACCGCGCTGCACGAGCTCGCCGATGAGATCACCGCGGCGGGCGGTCGCCGCCCGGTGATCCTGGTGACCGACCTGTCCCTGCGCGGCAACGCCGAGCAGCTCGCCCGGCGGGCCCTGGCGGAGCTGGGCCGGGTGGACATTCTGATCAACAACGCCGGGGTGGGCTGCTTCGGCTTCCAGTGGAACGTGGGCGACCGCGACGAGGCCCGCGAGGTGTACGAGACGAACTTCTGGAGCCCGCTGGCCCTGGTGCGCGGCATCGTGCCGCACATGCGGGAGCGGGGCACGGGGCTGGTCATCAACGTCTCGTCGCTGATGCAGTTGCGTACCTGGCCGGGGCTGGGGTATTACGCCTCGTCGAAGTCCGCGATGGCTGCCGTCACCGAGACCCTGCGTCTGGAGCTGGGGAGCACCGGCATCGACGTGATGGAGCTGCTGCCAGGGCCGGTCGACACCCAGTTCCTCTCCGAGTCCGCCCGGGCGCCGGGCGCCGGGCACATTCTGCGCAACCTGCCTGTCGGTACGTCGCAGGCCCTGGCGGTGGCGGCGGTGCGCGCCATCGAGAAGGGCAAGCGGCGTCTGGTCTATCCCGGCCGGCTGGTGGCCGCGCTCTATCTGCCCATGCTCGTGCGCTACAAGGCGGCGCGGACGGTGCGGCGGGCCGGCGCGGACATCGATCTGGACGACCGTCGTGTCATTCGTTCGGGGTCGCACGGCGATCCGATCGCCCAGCAGGCGCGTGCCGACTGGGCGCGCGCCGGGAGGGCCTCCTGATGGCGTTCGGTGCGGCATCACCGGTCGCACATCTCGTCGGCGCGGGCTCCGCGCTGCCCGGTGCCCCCGTCGACAACGGGACTCTGGCCGGGCTGATCGGCGCCAGTGCCTCCTGGATCGACGACTTCACGGGAACGAGGACCCGCCACTTCGCCACCGACCTGAAGACCGGGGCTGCGACCCATGCCCTGGTCGACCTGTGTCACGAAGCCGCAGAGGCGGCGATCGCCGATGCGGGGATCGACCCGGGCGAGGTCGGGTTCGTCGTGCTCAGCACCGCCACGCCGGACCATCTGATGCCGGCGACGGTCAATCTGGTGGCGGACCGGCTGGGCATCGGTCATGTGCCCACGTACCAGCTGCAGTCGGGCTGCGTCGGCGCGATCCAGGCGCTCGACCTGGCGTGCCGCATTCTGCGTGATCCCGAGGCGGACGGTTCCTGCGCCACCGGTCTGGTCATCGGCGCGGACGTGTGCAACAAGCATCTGCTGCTGGACCGGGACTTCGCGCGTGTTCCGCCGCGCGAACTGGTCAATTACATGCTGTTCGGTGACGGGGCCGGCGCGACGGTGGTGTCCCGGGAGCCCCGGGGCCATCGCACCGCGATACGCCGTGTCCTCAACCGTTTCGTCGGTCTGGGCCAGTCACCCGGCCAGGTCATCGAGTGGTTCGGGCTTGCGGACCGCCATGACGAGCGGCCCGCGGCACAGGAGGACTACAAGGCCATCGAGGAGAACGTCCCCCGCCTGGCGGAGGAGATCCTGTGCGAGCTGGCCGACGACCTCGCATGGGACCTCGACCGGGTCGAGTACGTGCTCCCTCCGCAGCTCTCGGGCCGGATGACGGAACTCATCGTCGACCGCATCGCCCTGCCGGCGCGTGAGGTGAGCTGCGTCGCCGCGACCGGCAACAACGGAAATGCGCTGCCCTTCCTTCAATTCGGTTGTCTTCTGCCTCAATTGCGTGACGGTGAGCGGGCACTGTGCGCGGCCGTGGAGTCGAGCAAGTGGCTGAAAGGAGGGCTGGCGCTGGAGAAGACGGCCATTGGCTGAACACCAGTGCGTCCAGGGCTGCCGCGCTTGCGCCCCCGGCACAGGGTGCGGCACTGTCGTCAGCGGACGAGGGTGCCGGGCATCCTCAGGAACCGGAACACGGCTCTGAAGCAACGGATTTGAGTACATGACGCACCGTTTCTACAATGGCCCTTCTCTGGAAAGGCTCCACGAGGATTTCGCGAAGAAATACACCATCGACACGGATTCACCCGTGCGTGGTGCCGTGGAGACCCACATCGACGCACCCGTCGAGAAGGTGTGGGAACTGTTGAGCGGTGTCGACAGATGGGCGTCGTGGAACCCGGCGATCACCGAGGTCACTCTGGCCTCCGATGTGCGGGTCGACGCCCGGTTCACATGGGTCAGTCACCGGGCCCGGATGCGGTCGCAGTTCGCTGTCATCGATCCGCTGAGCGAGCTCACCTGGACCGGAGTCAGCATGGGCATCAAGGGGATCCACCGCAACCTTCTTCAGGAGCTCCCCGACGGCCGGGTCCTGGCCCGCACCGAGGAGTCGATGGCGTCCCCATTCCTGCGTTTGATCTTCAGCGAGCGCAAGCTCCATGCGACGCTCTCGGAGCAGCTGACCCGGTTGAAAGAGGCCGCGGAGCGGGCCGTCTGAACCGGTGACGGCCCGCTCGGTCTCACTCCGGTGCCGTGCGCAGTTCCACGCCGAACGTGCTGAGCACGCTGTCGGCCAGTGAGGCGGGCACGTCGGCGGTACGGGTCACCGCGTCGCGCAGTTCGGCGAGCCGGCGCGGGTGCTGCCGCTGCTGCTCGACCATCTCGGCCCAGTGCTCCGCGGGGCAGATGATGCGGCTCACCGCTGCTTCTTGGAACAGGTCCAGGCAGACGGCCGGGTCCCAGTGGTCGCTGTAGACGCCGGTGCCCCCGGTGAGGATGGGCAGCCAGACCGCGGGCATGAGCCCCGCCCGGCTCGTGAGCGAGTACGAGGTTCCGATGGTCTCGCCGAGGCTGCAGGGGTCCGGCGGTTCCCCCTGGCCGGTGGGGTGGCGCAGTGATGCCAGGGCAGCGGCGCCGAGATCCGAGTGCCGGTAGCGGGTGGGGGCCGTCCCGCCGGCCGAGGGGATGATCAGGCAGGTGTCGTCGCCGTCATGCGGCAGGGGGCCGATCAGGTCGGCTTCCGAGCGCCATACGTCGGGGGCGATGCGGCAGACCTCGTCGAAGTCGAGGGCTCCGGTGGTCGAGGCGTCGCCCACCACCACCCGGTGGCGCAGTTCCGGCAGGTGTTCCGAGACGGCGAGCAGCCCTTCCGCGTGCCGGTGGCCGAGGTAGGTGTCGAACACCACGCACATGCTGGCCTCCGTCTCCTTCAGGGCCTGTTCGAGTTCTCGTTCGTCGAAGGAGGGGGGTACGAGGACAACGACGGCGTTCAGCCGCAGGCAGGCGATCATCATGACGGCGCTCCCCCAGCAGTCCGGTACCTGCAGGGCGACCGCGTCGCCGCGCCTGAGTCCGCACCGGGACAGGGCGACGGCGAACCGTTCGACGTGCTCCAGGAGTTGGCCGAAGGTGATCTGCATGGTCAGGGCTCTGCCGAAGCCGCGGGTCATGAGGACCGACCGGCCGGGCAGGGCCGAGGCTATCTGGTACAGAGCGGTCACGACGGTCTCGCCCTGTCGCAGGAACGTGGGTTCCAGGCTGCTTGCGGAACGTTCGGCCATGGTGCGCGTTTCCCTTCGGGTGCTTACTCGGCGGCCTGTTGCACAAGACGTGCGACGTGCACGCGTGAGGGGCAGTCGAGTTTCCTCATCACCTGCCGGAGGTGGTTGATGACGGTCCACTCGGAGAGTTCCAGCTCGCGTGCTATCTGGCGATTGGTCAGGCCCTCGGCGACCTTCTCGGCTATCTGGACCTGCCGTGGGGTGAGGCCGCTGAGGGGGGTGGTGCCGGCGCGCGGGGCCGGTGTCGGTTCGGCCTCGGGGGGAGCGGACAGGGCGTCGTTGAGCGCCGACAGCAGTGACGTGCCCTGGATCTGGCGCTCCAGTTCGGTGACGGTGCTGGCGCCGAGGTCGTTCTGCAGGGCGGACCTCAGTTCTTCCAGCGGGCCGCCGTCGTCGGGGTCCGGCAGTCCGAGCTCTTTCCGGGTCGAGCGGGTGATCAGGAGCAGGCGTGCCGCCCGGTTCTGCTGTCCTTCGCGGACCAGGGGCAGGATGCGTGCGGCGGTCTCCAGTGCGTCGGTGGTCTGCTGTGGTGCGCTGGCGCCGCGCAGCAGCTGCATGGCCTCGCGGATGGCGGCGTAGGCCGGTGCGGGCTGCTGACGCTCCAGGTGCAGGCGGGCCAGGTCGACGAGTGCGGCGGAGTGGGCGCGGGGTCCCGCATGCCGGCTCAGGTCGTGGATGGCTCTGCGGAGGTCGGCCTCGGCGTCCGGCTTGTCGAGGGCGGCCTCGGCGAGGGCCTGGTGGTGCCGTGCGGTGGCGATGTCGCGGGGCTGTCCGTGCAGGGCGAGTTCCGCGACCGCGAAAGAGGCGAGGTCCGCGGCGGGGCCGGCATCGCCCCGCCTGCGCAGGAGTTCGCTCAGCCGGCCCGCGATCCGTGCCGCGCCTGCCCGGTCGAGGCCGGCCCGGTAGAGGTCCTCGGCCCGTTTCAAGGCGTGCTCGGCGGTGTCGGTGGCGCCGGTGCGCAGCGACCAGGCGCCGACGGCCTCGAATGACCGGGCCAGCAGTGGCCGCAGCTGCGGCGCGCCGGGGGCGTCGTCGCACTCCAGTTCCCCTACGGACTGAAGGAGCGTGCGTGTCATGGCGGGCAGGAGGTTGTGGGCGGCCCAGGCCTCTTCGAGTGCCAGGAGCATCCCGGCCGCCGTGGCGTGGTCGCCGGCGGTCTGGAGGTGGCTGATCGCCGCCCGGTGGCAGTGGAGCTGGTCTCCGATGGTGGTCAGCCACTTCGCCTGGTGCGGGCCGTTCAGTTCCTCCTCGGCGCCGGCCGCGACCTCGGCGAAGTGGTGTGCGTGCCGGTCCCGGGTCAGCCTCAGCTCCTGGTCGTCCAGGGGCGCGTGGCGCAGGTAGTAGCTCCTGATGGTGTTGAGCATGCAGAACCCGACGTCGCCGTCGGCCCGCTCGAACCGCTGCAGCAGGCTCATGTGGACCAGTGCCTCCAGGTTCCGTATCACCTGGGACCATTCGAGGTCGGTCACGTGCTGGGCAGTGGAGACGTCGAACCGGCCTTCGCACACGGCGAGCTGCTGGAGGAAGCGGCGGGTGTCCGGGGGCAGCAGGCGGTCCCCCCAGCTGATGGACTCCGAGACGGTGCGATGCCGTGGCGGGACGTCGAGCAGCCGGCTGCTGGATGCCCAGTCGCCCTGGCGTACCCGCTGCAGCAGTGCCCGTGGTCCGACCATGCCGACGACCGCGGCGCTCAGTTCGATGGCCAGCGGGAGGCCGTCCACGGCTCGGCAGATGGCGGCGATGACGTCGATGTCCTCGTCCAGCAGCGCGTAGTTGGGCCGCTGGGCCCGGGCGCGCTCGACGAAGAGGCGTACCGCCGGCGCGTCGGGGTTGGCGAGCACGCGCGGCCCGCCCTCGGGAGAGACGGGCAGGGGCCGTACGGGGAACAGCTGCTCGTTGGAGATGTTGAGGGACACCCGGCTGGACACCAGGATGTGCAGGCCCGGACTGCGTTCGAAGAGCCGGGCGAGGTCCAGGCAGATCGGGGCGGCGACCAGGTCGCAGTTGTCCAGCAGGAGCAACAGTTCCCGCTCGCCGATCCGGGCGGCGGCGAGGTCGCGGCCGGACGGGCCCGAGGGGGGTGCGCTCGCGCCCAGGCCGAGGGCGATGCGCCGCCAGGCCTCGGCCGGGTCGGCGGTATGGCCCAGGTCGACGACGAAGGTGCCGTGGGCGAACTGCCGCCGTGTCGCGGCGGCCCGTGCGAGCCTGCTCTTGCCGACGCCGGGCGGACCGGTCAGCGTGAGGATGCGCCGCCCCGGCGCGTACAGCAGGCCCACGAGCTTGGCCAGTTCCACCTCGCGCCCGATCAGCGTGTTGTTGGTGGCGGGCCACAGGGAAGCACCGCCGGCGGTGAGCGCGGGATCTGACGCCTGGGTCATCGGCCCCTCCGTGAGTGATTCTGTCGGCGATCTTGAGGGTTCACGAGCTGATCAAACCGGGTCGGAAGGAGCTGCTGGAGCTGGAAGAACAAGGCGGCGTTCCCGGTGTTCCCGATCTCCCTTACGCAGGTGATCTGCTGCGTGTCCGGCACGGCGAGAAGCGTGGTCACCCGCCCCGCCGTGCGGTGCGAGACCTGGGGCGGAAGGGGGAATTCTTGGTCGCCCTGGTCCCGTTGCAGCGTCTGCAGAAGCTCCCCCATGTCTCCGCGGCCAGGTCCGCGGCGCTGTCGTCGGCGGCCTCGCAGTGGGTGGGGGGCGCACCCCGCTCCGCCGGCTCCTGCGGCCGGGGACCGTCGAGCCCGCCCACTCCGTGCCATTCTACGATCCGCTCGGACGCGTGGTGGGAGCCCGCGTAGCTCAACAGGGCGCCGTCGGCGGCGGGTTCGTGGCGGACCGGGTCGGTCGTCAGGATCGTGGCCCCGGCGCCGTCGCCGGGGACGAGGATGTCGAGGAGCCGGGACGGGCCGTGGGCATCGGCCCGGACACCGGGCTCGTAGGGGCTCGGTGTGACTTCGGCGCCGATCACCAGGGCGGTGCGGTGGCGTCCGCAGCTCAGCAGCCGGCGGGCGACGCCGAGGGCCCTTGACGGCGCCGGCGCGGCCGGAGCGGATCTGCAGTGCGGTGACGACGTGGTGGATGCCGAGCCGGGCGGCGACCAGATCGACGGCCGACGGGGAGAGCTCACCGGGGGCCGAGGTCCCCAGGACGACGAGGTCGATGTCGTGGGGTCTGAGCCGGGCGGCCCGCAGGGCCTTACCTCCGGCTTCCGGCTCCAGGTCGGCGTGGGAGCAGTTCTGCGGTCCCGTCTCGATGTCGAAACCGAGATGCCGGGCGCTGATCCTTGTGGCCGGGCCGATGCGCTCCTCGCAGGCCCTGTCCCAGTGGAACGTGCTCGCCAGCATGGCGTTGTCCACGGGGGTGCCGGGGAGGGCCGTTCCCACGGAGAGAAGACGGACGCTCTGATGGCTCATCGCGCGAAGACCTCCCCCCGGGTACGTGCATACGTCGTCTGAGACTCTCCACCCCGCTGCTAAACCGGACCTTATCCCGGCCTTGGGCTCACGCACCGACCTGCGCCCAAAGTGACTCTTTAGCGGGCGGTCCCACTGTGGGGGTCAGCAACGCTTCCACCTAACGACCACCTGGAGACCCAAGGTGATCACCGACCGCGACCTCACCCGCCCCCTCCTGCCCGGCGACGGGCCGCAGGAGTTCTTCCTGCCGCCGCTGCCGCGGCTGCTGCCCGCCGGCTACCACCCGGACGCCGCCCGGATCGAGATCTCCTCGAACGGCTGGGTGCGCCGCATGCTGGAGCCCTGCTTCGACTCCGAGGAGTCGCTGCTGCTCTTCCTGCGGCAGCGCAACGGGCTCTACGGCCCCCTCACCGTGCCGTACGCCCGGACGGCGAGGGCTCAGAACATCGCCGACTGGTACCAGTTCGTCACGGTGATCGACAGCTTCGTCTCCGACGAGGCGGCGCTGGGCGCCGACCACGCGGCAGCCGCGGAGACCTTCGCCGCCGTCGTCGCCGACCTGCGCGACGGCGGGGGCGGGCGCGGCACCGCGAGCCTGTACGGCGAGGCCGCTCAGGACCTGTGGAGGCGTATCGCGGCCGGGATGAGCGCACGCCAGGTCGAGCGGCTGGTCGCCTCCCTGGAGGCGTTCCTGCGCGGGTGCGCGCAGGAGATCCGCAGCAAGCTCGCCGGTGCGGTACCGGACTTCGAGGCGTGCATGCGGGTGCGGGTGGACAGCTTCGGGTGCGCGTTCCTGGAACTGCTCACCGAGTACGCGGCCGAGGTCGACATGAGCCGGCCCGCCGCCGAGGGGGTCTTCGACGAGGTCCACCACCACGGCATGAGGCAGCTGATCCTGGTCAACGACCTGCTGTCGTGGCGCAAGGAGTACGCCCAGCAGGACACCATGACGACCGTCCGCGTGCTGTGCGAGGTCGAAGGGCTCGCCCTGCAGGAAGCGGTCGACCGGCTGTGCGCCCTCGTGGAGCACCACGAACGCGCCTACATCGCGGCACGGGACGGGGTGCTGTCCGGCCCCCACGGGCAGCGCGAGGACGTCCGCGCCTACCTGTCGGGCCTCGACCATCTGATCGGCGGGAGCCAGGAGTTCGAGTACCTGACGCCGCGCTACTTCGGCGACGGCGCGGTGTGGGACGGCTCGGTCTCCGGCTGGATCAGCCTCACCGCGCCGGTGGCCCGCTTCCGCGACGCACCTGATGTCCCGCCGTGCGCCCGCCCCACCCGTCCCCTGATTTGAGGAGCGCCGTGACCACCGTCCCGCCACTGCCCCGCACGATGTCCTACGCCGTCGCACCCGGCGCGCTGCCCCTGCTCGGTCACGCCGTGCCGCTGGCCCGCCGGCCGCTGGAGTTCCTGACCGGGCTGCCCCGGCATGGGGACCTGGTGGAGGTCCGGCTGGGGCGCCGCCCGGCCGTGATGGTCTGCCACCCCGATCTGATCAAGCGGGTGCTGCTCGAACCGCGGATCTTCGACAAGGGCGGGCCGCTGTTCGACAAGGCCGAGCAGCTCGTCGGCAGCGGACTGTTCGCGGCGACCTGGGAGCCGCACCGGAGACAGCGCCGGATGATGCAGCCGGGTTTCCACAGGTCGCGGATGCCCGGGTACGTGGCGGTGATGCGGCAGGAGATCGCGGAGCTGCTCGGGGGCTGGGCCGACGGCCAGGAACGCGACATGCGCCATGAGATGCACACGGTGACGCTGCGCATCGCCTCCCGCACGATGTTCACCAACCCGGTCAGCGGCCGTGCCGCGGCCGAGGTGCAGGAGTGCATGCCGATCATCAACCGCGGCGTCTACAAGCGGATGGTCGCGCCGACATCGCTGCTGGAGAAGCTGCCCACCCGTGAGAACCGCACGTTCGCGCTCGCTCACGAGCGGATGGCGCAGGTCGTCGACGAGACGATCGAGCAGTACCGCGGCGCGGGCGTCGACCACGGCGACCTGATGTCGATCCTGATCGGCGCGGTCGACGAGGACTCCGGGCAGAACATGTCCGAGACGGAGATCCACAAACAGGTCATGACGCTGCTGGCCGGCGGCATGGAGACGACGGCGAACGCGATCTGCTCGGCCCTGCACCTGATCACCGGGCATCCCGAGGTCGAGCGGCGGCTGCGCGCGGAGCTCGACGAGGTGCTGGCCGGCCGGCCGCCGACCTTCGAGGACCTCTCCCGCCTGCCGTATCTCGACCGGGTGTTGCACGAGACGCTGCGGATCCGTCCGCCGGTGTGGCTGCTGACCCGGGCGACCACGTGCGACACCGAGCTGGGCGGCCATCGCCTGGCCCAGGGCACCATCGTGCTGCTCTCCCCCTATCTGCTGCACCACAATCCGGAACTGTTCGCGCGGCCCGAGACGTTCGACCCCGACCGGTGGCTTGCGGAGCGGGTCGACGACGTCACCGAGGCGGCGATGCAGCCCTTCATCATGGGCAACCGCAAGTGCATCGGTGACAGGTTCGCGCTCAACGAGGCCATGATCGTCATCGCGACGATCCTTTCGGGCTGGTCGCTGCGGATGATCCCGGGCGCCAAGCGCGTGTCGCTGCCCGAGGCGACGCTCGGCCCCGGCCCGATGCCGATGGTGTTGCGCCGCCGCGCCGCGCGGCACACCAGCGCCCCGGCGGCCGTCCCGGGCGAATGCCCCTACCAGGGAGGGCGTTCATGAACGGTGTCCGTCCGACGCCGGCGGAGGCCCCGCACGGGCTGCCGGTCGCCGGCCATGCCCTGCAGTTGTGGCGGCGCCCGCTGCCGTTCCTGCGTGAGCTGTCCGGGCACGGCGACCTCGTGATGCTGCGCCTGGGACGCCACCGCGCCTATCTGGCGGTGGGCGTCGACGCGGTGCGCACCGTGCTCCACGATCCGCGGACGTTCGACAAGGGCGGCCCGCTCTTCGAGAAGGCCCGGCTGCTGGTGGGTGACGGTCTGGTCAGTTCGGACTTCGCCACGCACCGCAGACAGCGCCTGCTGATGCAGCCCGCGTTCGGCACGTCACGGCTGCCCGGCTACACCCGGCTCATGGCCGAGCAGATCGACATGACGCTGGACCGGTGGCAGCACGGCCGGACACTGGACATGGGCCGGGAGATGCACACGCTGGCCCTGGAGGTCGCGGCACGGACCATGTTCGGTGCCCAGCTGGGCGAGCGGGCCATCGCCGAGGTCGTCGCGTCCATGCCGTGGGTCATGCGGGGCGTCTACCGGCGCATGCTCGTCCCGGCGGACTGGGTTCACCGCCTGCCGCTGCCCGCGAACCGTCGCTTCGACCGGGCCCGCGCCACGATGCACCGCGTCATCGCCGACACCGTCCGCTCCTACCGGCGCGCCGGGCAGGACCACGGTGACGTCCTGTCGATCCTGGTCAGCTCCCAGGACGAGCACGGTACGTCCCTGAGCGACGCCGAGATCCACGACCAGGTCATGACGCTGCTCATCGGGGCGACCGAGCCGCCGGGCTCCGCGCTGACCTGGGTGTTCCAGCTGCTGTCGCAGAACCCGGAAGCCGAGCGCGCCCTGCAGGCCGAGGCCGACGACGTGCTGCGCGGCGGGCCGGCCCGCGCTGTGGGCGCGGCGGACCTGGCACGCCTGGAGTTCACGCGGCACATCGTGCTCGAGGCGCTGCGGCTCTACCCGCCGGCGTGGCTCCTCAGCCGCATCGCCACCCAGGACACCGACCTGCTCGGCCATCCGGTGCCCAAGGGCGCCACGGTGCTGTTCAGCCCGTACCAACTGCATCACGACCAGGAGGTGTTCCCCCGTCCGTCGCACTTCGACCCGGGCCGGTGGCGTTCCCCCTCCCCCGCCGCCCGCGCCGCGCTGCTGCCCTTCGGGGCAGGCAACCGCAAGTGCATCGGCGACGAAGTGGCCCTGACCGAGCTGTCCCTCGTGGTCGCCGCCGTGGCGTCCCGGTTCCGGCTGCGGGCCGTTCCCGGCACGACGGCACGGCCCGTGGCCCGCGCTTCGCTCGGCGCCGAGAACGTCGTGCTCGAAGCCGAACGGCGTATCGCCCGCGGCGCGGCCGCTCACGGCAGCACACCGGTCCGGCCCCGGACGGTGACGTCATGACGCGGGCGCCGGCGCCGGCCGGCCTGGTGGACCCTCCGGTCCGCCCGCCCGTCGAGGGGATGCGGCCCACCGCGGCGTACGGCGTGCTGGCCGGGCATCCGCGAGCCGCCACCGTGCACGCGGACATGCGGGCCTGCCTGGACGGCATCGACAGCGTCGTACGCGCCGACCCGCTCGTCATTGCGCCGGCCATGGCCGGTGTCTTCTCGGGCGGCAAACGGCTGCGCCCGCTGCTGGTGCTGGCCACTGCGTACGCGGGGCGCACGCCGTCGGCGCGCACCCGCAGCCGCGCCGTCGGCGGTGCCCGCGCCGTGGAACTGCTGCATCTGGCGAGTCTCGTCCACGACGACATCATGGACGAGGCGATGACCCGGCACGGGGTAGCGACGATCAGCGCGCGGGCCGGCAACAGTCGCGCCCTGCTGGCCGGCGACTTCCTCATCGGCCACGCGCACGCCGCCGCGGCCGGTCTCGGTGCCGAGGCCGGAATCCTCCTCGGTCACACCTTGGTGCGGTTGTGCGAGGGCCAGGCCGAGGAAGTGTCGACGGTCTTCGCCGCCGGCCGCGGTGAAGCGTCGTACTTCAGGGCGATCGGCGGGAAGACCGGTGCCCTGATCGATGCGGCGTGCCGCACCGGCGCGCTCGCCGCCGGGCTCGACGTCACGACGACCCAGGCCCTCGGCCGCTTCGGCCACCATCTCGGCGTGGGGTTCCAGCTCCTGGACGACATGCTGGACCTGACGGAGAGCCATGCGGATTCGGGCAAGCCGGTGGGGCACGACATCGCCAACGGCGTCTACACCTACCCCACCCTGTGGGCGCTGCGCCGCGATCCGCTGCTGCGTGAGCTGCTGGACGAACTCGCCCGGTGCGAAGGGTCCCGCAGCGCCCTGGCCGACGAGGCGGCGCACCGGGTCCGTGCCTCGGGTGCGCTCACCGCGACCCGGCAGGCGATCACCCGTCGGCGTGAGCGCTGCCTGGGACTCCTGGACGGGGCGGTCGACGGCATCGGCCCCGACGGCGTCGGCCTGATGGCCGATCTCGCCGTCGCCGTCCTGAGCCACCGGGGCGGATGACCGGAACGGGGCGGTGAGGGACGGGTCCCTCACCGCCGTCACACGCCGATGCCGGCCTGCCGCGCGAAGCCCGCGTGGGGGTGGAGCAGGGCCCAGGTGCGGACCGTCCGGCACACCGCGTTGCACCGGTCCACCGCCGCCGCGCCCGACGCGGAGTCCAGGGCGCGTTCCGTGCACCGCCCCAAGATGTCGTGGGCATCGTCGGTCAGGGCGGTCACCAGGTGTTCGCGGCTGGGGAAGTACCGGTAGACGGTGGAGGAGGCCATGCCGAGCTCGCGGGCCACGGCTCTGACGGACTGCTGTTGCGCTCCCTTGGCCGCGAGCCGGCGCCGCGCCTCGTCCTCGATCCGTGCGGTCATCTCCCTCCGGGCGCGCTGCCGGGTCCGTCCGGTCCCCCTGCGCTCACGGTGCGGGCGGGTGCTCGACGGGCAGCAGGCCGACAGCTCTGGCACCGCCGGGCGAGCCGACGTCGGTGAAGGCGTCCTGGTTCACCTGCCGGTAGTGCTGCCACTGCTGCGGCAGTTCGTCCTCGAAGAGGATCGCCTCCACGGGACAGACCGGTTCGCAGGCACCGCAGTCGACGCATTCGTCGGGCTGTGTGCAGAGCATGCCGGTGCCTTCGTAGATGCAGTCCACGGGGCACTCCTCCACGCAGGACTTGTCCTTCACGTCCACGCAGGGCTGGGCGACGACGTAGCTCATGAGGCGGCCCCTTTCGAAGCAACGGTCCAGCTGTCGGCGCCGGCCAGCAGTGCGGTGAGGTCGCCCTTGCCGTCTCGCTCGATCGCGGTCTCCAGTTGGTCCGCCATGAGGGTGTCGTAGACGGGGCGGTCCACGGATCGGAAGACGCCGATGGGGGTCTGGTGGAGGGTGTCGGGGTCGGCGAGGCGGGAGAGGGCGAAGGCGGCGGTGGGGGTGGTGGCGTGGGCGTCGTGGGTCAGGATCCGGGATTCGTTGTCCGGGGTGACGGTGACGACCTGGAGGTCGCCGGTGGCGGGGTCGCGGACGACGCCCTTGTCGTTCTCGGCGCCGAAGCGGATCGGTCGGCCGTGTTCGAGGCGGATGACGGCTTCCTTGGCCTGGTCCCTGTCCTTGAGGGCTTCGAAGGCGCCGTCGTTGAAGATGTTGCAGTTCTGGTAGATCTCGACGAGAGCCGTGCCGTTGTGGTCGGCGGCCTGCCGCAGGACCTCGGTGAGGTGTTTGCGGTCGGAGTCGACCGTGCGGGCCACGAAGGATGCCTCCGCGCCGAGGGCGAGCGACACGGGGTTGAAGGGGGAGTCCAGAGAGCCCATCGGGGTCGACTTGGTGATCTTGCCGATCTCGGAGGTGGGGCTGTACTGGCCCTTGGTGAGGCCGTAGATCCGGTTGTTGAACAGCAGGATCTTGAGGTTGACGTTGCGGCGCAGGGCGTGGATGAGGTGGTTGCCGCCGATGGACAGTGCGTCGCCGTCACCCGTCACCACCCACACGCTCAGGTCGCGGCGGGAGGTGGCGAGGCCGGTGGCGATGGCGGGGGCGCGGCCGTGGATGGAGTGCATCCCGTAGGTGTTCATGTAGTACGGGAAGCGGGAGGAGCAGCCGATGCCGGAGACGAAGACGATGTTCTCCTTCGCCAGACCCAACTGCGGCATGAAGCCCTGGACGGCGGCGAGGACGGCGTAGTCGCCGCAGCCGGGGCACCAGCGCACTTCCTGGTTGGATTTGAAGTCCTTCATGGACTGCTGGGCCTCGGCCTTGGGGACCAGGCGGAGGAGGGGCTCAGGCATCGGTGGCCTCCTTGAGGACGGCGGCGAGCTGTTCGGCCTTGAAGGGCATGCCGTCGACCTGGGGGTGGCTGCGGGCGTCGATGAGGTATTCGGCCCGGATGAGGGTGGTGAGCTGGCCGAGGTTCATCTCGGGGACGATGACCTTCTCGTACCGTTTGAGGAGGTCGCCGAGGTTCTTGGGGAAGGGGTTGAGGTGGCGCAGGTGGGCCTGGGCGATGTGGCCGTTGTCGCGGCGGATGCGGCGGACGGCGGCTGTGATGGGGCCGTAGGTGGAGCCCCAGCCGAGGACCAGGGTCTGTGCGCCGTCGGGGTCGTCGACGTCGATGTCGGGGACGTCGATGCCGTCGATCTTGGCCTGGCGGGTGCGGACCATGAACTCGTGGTTGGCGGGGTCGTAGGAGATGTTTCCGGTGCCGTCCTGCTTCTCGATGCCGCCGATGCGGTGTTCGAGGCCGGGGGTGCCGGGTACGGCCCAGGGTCGGGCGAGGGTCTGCGGGTCGCGTTTGTAGGGCCAGAAGACTTCGGTGCCGTCGGCGAGTTCGTGGTTGGGTCCGGTGGCGAACTGTGTCCGTAGGTCGGGGAGTTCGTCGACGTCCGGGATGCGCCAGGGTTCGGAGCCGTTGGCGAGGTAGCCGTCGGAGAGCAGGAAGACGGGGGTGCGGTAGGTGAGGGCGATCCGGGCCGCCTCGATGGCCGCGTCGAAGCAGTCGGCGGGTGTCCTGGGGGCGACGACGGGGACGGGTGCCTCGCCGTTGCGGCCGTACATGGCCTGGAGGAGGTCGGCCTGCTCGGTCTTGGTGGGCAGGCCGGTGGAGGGGCCGCCGCGCTGGATGTCGACGATCAGCAGCGGCAGTTCCAGGGAGACCGCGAGGCCGATCGTCTCCGACGTGAGTGCGACGCCGGGGCCGGAGGTGGTCGTCACGCCGAGCGCGCCGCCGAAGGCGGCCCCCAGGGCGGCGCCGATACCGGCGATCTCGTCCTCGGCCTGGAACGTGCGCACACCGAAGTTCTTGTGCCTGCTGAGCTCGTGCAGGATGTCCGAGGCCGGGGTGATGGGGTACGAGCCGAGGTAGAGGGGCAGGTCCGCCTGGCGGGAGGCGGCGATCAGGCCGTAGGAGAGGGCCAGGTTCCCCGAGATGTTGCGGTAGGTGCCGGTGGGGAAGGCCCGGGTCGCGGGGGCGACCTCGTAGGAGACGGCGAAGTCCTCGGTGGTCTCGCCGAAGTTCCAGCCGGCCCGGAAGGCGGCGACGTTGGCCTCGGCGATCTGCGGCTTCTTCGCGAACTTCTGCCGCAGGAACGTCTCGGTGCCCTCGGTCGGCCGGTGATACATCCAGGACAGCAGCCCGAGCGCGAACATGTTCTTGCTCCGCTCGGCCTCCTTCCGGGACAGGCCGAACTCCTTCAGGGCCTCCACGGTCAGCGTCGTCAGCGGCACCGGATGCACCCGGTAGCCGCCCAGCGAACCGTCCTCCAGGGGCGAGGTCGCATAGCCGGCCTTGGCCATCGCCCGCTTGGCGAACTCATCGGTGTTGACGATGATCTCCGCGCCGCGCGGCACATCCGCGATGTTCGCCTTCAACGCGGCGGGGTTCATCGCGACCAGCACGTTCGGAGCGTCACCCGGAGTCAGGATGTCGTGGTCGGCGAAATGCAACTGGAAGGACGAGACACCCGGCAGAGTCCCGGCGGGCGCCCGGATCTCGGCCGGAAAGTTCGGCAGCGTCGACAGGTCGTTCCCGAAGGACGCCGTCTCCGCAGTGAAACGATCACCCGTCAGCTGCATGCCGTCACCGGAATCACCCGCAAAACGGATGATCACCCGGTCGAGCCGGCGCACTTCCTTCTCGGTGCCGTGGTTCGGCCTCGCCGGGGCACTGCGCTGCTCCCCGACCAGGGCCTCACCGGCCTCGCTACTGACCTGGCTGGTCACTGAACCGGACCTCCCTCGTGCACGGCTGTGCGCGCGGGACTGACCCGTCTGCCGTCCGGGGGACGCGCACTGGGCCCAAGCCTCGTACCGTCCGCTAAAGGAAGGCTTTGATGCGGCACTTCACGCTTCGGCGCGGGTGCTGCCGGGCCGCGAGGGGGCCAGGAAGGTGCCCGGTGGGCCGTCAGGCCTGCTCCCCGCCCTCGCGGGGCCGCCACGAATCGAGGAGCCACTGCGCCAGCCTGCGCATGACCTCGATGTCCTCATCGGAGAGGGAGCCGAAGTACGTCTTCTCGAACTCGTCCAGCAGTCGGTCGCCGCGCTTGAGGAGCTCGTGTCCCCGTTCCGTGGCGACCAGGCGGTGGCTGCGCCGGTCCGCGGGGTTGCGCCGGCGCTCGGCGTAGTGGCTGCGCTCGAGTTCGTCGATGACGCCGACCATCACGTTCGGATCGAGGCCGAGGCGGCGGCTGAGCTCCTGCTGCGACGACCCCTCCCGTTCCGCCAGGGCCGCCAGCACGCTGAACGCGCGGGGGCGCACTCCGGCCGTCCGGAGCGTGTCCTCCGCTCCCGCCATGAGGAGTTCGCCGATCCTGATCAGCTGGTAGGCCGTCCGCTGCTGCAGTCCGCAATCGGGATCACCGGTCGACCGCCACCCGGGCGGCAAGGCGGGGGTTTCGTTCATGCTTCCAGGATACCGGCTATTTACGATACATGAGCCATACTGTCCTGCCTGAATAAAGGTTGACCATAAAGGTCTTATGGCTGACATACTAATGGCGTCACGGATCATATGCTGGAGAGTTGATCATGGACTGCCGATGTCGCACCGTCCTGTCACCGGGACGTCCTCGGCAATCGGCGCACGCTACGCGCGCAGACCGGCGGCCGGGGTGCGGCATCCGCGTCACCGGAGCCGTCGCCCGTCCGCGGAACAGGGCGGCCCGGCCGGCCTGTTCGCCGGAGCCGTGTGCCGGTGGCGCCGGGCCCGCCCTCACGCGGCACACCCGCACCGGCTCTTACACGTTATTCACGGGGGGAAACTGTGAGACTGCTCGACCGCGACGGGGAGATATCGGCCTTCGCTCACGCACTGGAGGCCAGCGGCCGCGAGCGCGGCAGCGCGACGATCCTCTCGGGCCCGGTGACGAGTGGAAAGACCCAGCTCCTGACCGCATTCGGCGAGTACGCGGCAGATCACGGTGCCTTATGGCTCAGCGCCGTCAGCTCTCTCGACGAACAGAATCTTCCGCTCGGTGTCGTGCGCCAGCTCCTCGACGGTGCGGTGCTGCCCGACTCACCGGCCGGGGCACGGATCCCCGGTGTGCTCGACCGTCTTCCCCACGGCCCGCAGGACCGGGATCTGCCGCACGCGGCCGCCACGATGCGCGAGCTGTGGAGCGCTGTGCTGGCGCTGTCGAAGCAGCGGCCCGTCGTACTCGGCGTCGACGACGCGCACTTCGCCGACGAAGCCTCCCTGCAGTGTCTGCTCTACTTCGTCCGGCGTCTGGGCTCGGCCCGCGTGATGGTGCTGCTCACGCGCTGCGAGGGGTTCTCGCGGATGAACCCCGTCCTCGACGTCGAGCTGCCCCGCCAGCCGCACACCACCCTCGTCAGGCTGCGGCCGCTGTCCCGGCAGGCCGTGCGCTCCTTCCTCCTGGGCCGGCTCGGACCCGCCGTCACCGACCGGCAGGCCGAGGAGTGGTACGCCCTCACCCAGGGCAACCCGCTCCTGGTCCAGGCCCTGGCCGACGACATCGGCTGCCTGCCCGAAGGGCTGGCCGGCAGGCCGCCGCACGAGATGGTCGGCAGCACGTTCGCCCGGAGCGTGCTGGCCTGTCTGCACCGCGGGCACCCCGGCCTGCTGGCCGTGGCCCGCGGCATCGCGGTCCTCGAGAGCACCGAGCACGCAAGGGTCCTGGAGGACCTGATCGGCCTCGACGCGGCCGCGGTCGGACAGGCCCTCCACGAGCTCACCGGCCTCGGCCTGCTCGAGCACGGACGCTTCCGCCACGAGATCACCCGTACAGTGATCATCAATGATCTGGAGCCCGGCCGGCTGCCCCTGATGCACCGGCACATCGCGACGTGTCTGCGCGACCTCGGCGCCCCCGCCCTCGTCATCGCCAAGCACTTGGTGGCCGCCTCCCGGGCGGACGCGCCCTGGGAGCTCGGCGTACTGCGGGAGGCCTCGGCACGCGCGATCGGCTCCGCCCGATTCGACCTGGCCATCGACATCCTCGCGCTGGCCGCCCGTTCCGCCGCCGACCCACGCGACCGGGCCCTGATGACCGCCCTGCTCGCACACGCCGAGTGGTGCCGTGACCCCGGCCTGGCCACCCGTCATCTCGGCGCGCTCCGCACGGCCCTCGCCCGGGGCACCCTGAGCAGTGAGCACGCCCACGACGTCCTGGGCCCTCTGCTGTGGCACGGCCGGTTCGACGAGATCCCCCAGACCCTGGCGGCGCTGCGGGCGCAGGAGGCGGGCACGCCGGCCGAACTGTCCCCGCAGGTGCGGCTGGCCCACCAGCAGGTGATGTGCAGTGCCCCGCACCTGGTGCCGCCGGCGGTGCGGCCGCTGCCGACGCAGCACAGGACACAGTTCGCGTACGTGGCGGCGCGGCGCAGGGCGCTGGCGACGAACGCGCTGGCGGAGGTGCTCTGCGCGACGGCGGACGCGGCGGCCGTGTCGGGGGCCGAGGAAGTGCTGCGCAGCGCCGGGCAGGCGGACTTCGCCCCGGACGTTCTCGAACCTGCGCTCTTCGCCCTCATCTACACCGACCGGACCGAGCAGGCTGCTTACTGGTGCGAGCGGCTGGCCGAGAACACGGCCATGCTGAAGTCGGACACCTGGGCCGCGATGCTCTGCGCGATCCGGGCGGAGATCGCCGTGCGGCACGGGGCGCTCGGTGTCGCCGCCGGCCACGCCGAGCGGGCCCTGAGCATCCTGCCGGCGCAGAGCTGGGGGGCGGCGGTGGCACTGCCCCTGTCGTGCCTGCTGCGGGCCCGGTCGGAGATGCGTGAGCACGAGGCCGTGCAGCGGCTGCTCGGCAGCCCGGTGCCCGACAGCATGCTGCAGTCCCGATTCGGGATGCACTATCTCCACTCCCGCGGCCGGCATTACGCCGCGACCGGCCGGCCGTTGTTCGCGCTCGGCGACTTCATGGCCTGCGGCGACTACATGACGGCGTCGGGCATCGACATCCCGGCGCTCGTGCCGTGGCGCACGCACGCCGCCGAGGCACTCTTGCGTACGGGGCAGGAGACGCAGGCGGCGCAGCTGCTGGACAAGGAGGTCGCCCGGCTCGGCCCGGCGGCGCTGCGGGCCCGGGGGGTCGCGCTGCGCGTCCTGTCCCGGCTGCGTCCGGGGCCCCAGCGGCCACTGCTGCTGCAGGAATCGCTCGCCGCACTGCAGCCGTCCGGGGACATGCTCGAACTGGCCTATGTTCTCGTCGAGTTGAGCGAGGCGTTCCACGAGGCCGGTGATCTCAGCAAGGCTCGGATCGTGGGACATCAGGCCACGAGCACGGCGGAGCAGTGCGGGGCGCGCACCTTACTCGAACGCATGGGGCGGGTCGACGGCGGTCACCAGCGGGAGGACGTGCCGCCCGGCGCCGCGGGCGGACACCGCTCTTTCGGCCTCGGTGACCTGAGCGTCGCCGAGTGGCGGGTCGCGCGGCTGGCCGCCCATGGGTATACGAACCGTGAGATCTCCGCCAAGCTGCATGTCACCGTGAGCACGGTGGAGCAGCATCTGACACGTATCTACCGCAAGCTGGGCATCAGTGGCCGGGTGGGCCTGCCGAGCTGGCTGAGCACCCGGACCCCCGGGATGCCGGGGCCCGCCCCGCTCGCGTCCGCCGGCCTCACGCCGGCCTGAGGAGCCGCCAGGCCCTCAGGCCGGCGGGTTGCCGGGGCCGGCGGGTTGCCGGGGCCGGCAGGTCCCCGGGGCCGGCGGGTTGCCGGGGTCCTGTGACTACGCGGCGGCGCTGTCGATGCGGGTGTCGCCGGCGAGAATGGCGTGGTTCAGCTGCCGGAGAGTGCGGCACGGTTCGAGACCGAGTTCCTCTCTCAGCCGTGCGCGGGCCGTCTGGAAGACGGCGAGGGCGTCCGCCTGCCGGTCGGCCCGGTACAGGGCCTGCATCAGGTACCGGTAGAAGTTCTCCCGGAGCGGGTATTCGGCTGTCAGTGCGTAGAGCCGGCCGACGACCTCGCGGTGTCTGCCCAGTCGCAGACAGGCCTCGATGAGGGTCTCGGTGCATTCGAGGCGGGTCTCTTCGAGCCAGTTGGCGTAGGCGTACGTGATGATGCCTTCCCTCAGGTCGGCCAGGGCCGCGCCGCGCCAGATCCGCAGGGCCTGTTCCAGGACGAAGACGGCCTCGCCGTACTCGCCCTGGTGGTGGAGATCGCGTCCTTCGTCCATGAGCGACCGGAAGTCGTTCACGTCCATTTCATCGCTTCCGATGCACAGCATGTATCCGAGCGGGCGGGTCACGATGGGGCTTTGGGTGCGGGTCTCGCCCGAGCCGCTCGCCTTGAGGAATTTGCGCAATTGCGAGACATAGACGTGGAGCGCGGCGGTGGCCCGGCGCGGTGGTGCATCCCCCCAGATCTCGCGGATTAACTGATCGGTCGTGATGACCTGGTCGCAGCGTGCCAGAAGAGCGGCGAACAACACTTCGATCTTCCGTGCGTTGATGAAGGAAGGCTCTTTCGAACCTAGTACGCGTATGGGCCCCAGAACCTCGTACCGCATTGTTCTCCCCCTGCCAAGGCGCTTCTGGATCAAACAGATTCACCATGGCATCTTCACGCCTTGTTTCCCACCCCAGAGGGCCACCCCTACTGCCCCCTAGCGCTCCCTGCTCCCCCTGGCCGGCTGCCGGACGTTCGACTGTTCGCTTTCTTCCGGGCTTGTCGAGAACGTGGCAGGAGTGCCGTGGTGGCGGACGGTTCGGGTGCTCGTCACACCGCGGCCGGCTCCTGCCGTGCCGCGCCGAGGTCCACCGGGTCGACCGGGTGCGGTGTGCTGAGCACCTTGCCGAACAGCCGGTACTTCATCGGCAGCCGGTCCAGGGCCTGGAACTTCGCCCGGCGCAGGGCCGTACCGAGGTGGGTGTTCTGTGCGAGGGCTGTCTCCTGGCGCCGCTGGAACCGTGTGACCAGTGCCTTGTGCCTGCGCCGTACGTCGACGAACGGGGCGAGTTCCGTGGCTTTCACGGGAGACTTCGTACCGCCGTGCTTGAGGGCCCGGGCGATGAACGGGGTGATGCAGACCGTGTCCTGGATCGCCAGATTCACGCCCTGGCCCAGGATCGGGGTACAGGTGTGGGAGGCGTCCCCGATGAGCACCAGGCCGTCGCGGGTCCATTCGTCGACTTCCGCGGTGAATATCTCCAGAAATCCTGTGTCGTTCCAGGAGTTCAGATGCCCGTCGATCAGCGGCTTCAGGCGCGGCTCGATCGCGGCGATCCCGGCGCGGAAGGCGTCGAATCCTTCCTTGCGCAGTTCTCCCATTCCCCGCTTGGGGAGGTTGTGGCCGACCCGCAGGAAGTCGGGGTAGGTCGGCAGCACCACGAGGTGCTTGTTCCGTTCGACGACGAGGCTGGCCTCGTTGCCCCAGTCGGCGGGGCGGGGCAGCTTGAACGACAGGAAGTCTCGGTCCGCCGGGTGAATGCGGGCGTCGATGCCCGCTTCCTTGCGTACCTTGGAGAACCGTCCGTCGGCGCCGACCACCAGGCGCGCGCGGACCTCGACGCGTTCGTTGTCCTTCGTGCGCAGGACGGCGCCGCGGATCGCGTCGCCGTCGCGCAGCAGGCCGACGCACGCGGCGCCCGAGGCGTAGGTGTGGGTGGGCAGGGCGGCAGCGGCATCGTTGAAGATCTTGATCAGTGCGGGCTGCGGGATGTCGGTGGGCAGGGCGGGAACGTCGAAGCGTCCGTAGTCCAGGGAGAAGACGCGCCGCCCCTCCATGCGCATGGACACCGCGGTCGTCTCCAGATAGCCGTGTGCGCTCAGGGCGGGGCCGAAGCCCAGTCTGCGCAGTGTGACGACGGACGGGGCGGCCAGTGTCTCCCCGCGGAACTCGCGGTCGAGATGGGTCTGCTTCTCCGCGACCACGACATCGATGCCGCGGCGGGCCAGCAGACAGCCGAGCAGGGCACCGGCCGGTCCACCGCCGACGACAAGGACGTCCGTCTCGTTCGGGATGGTCATCTGTGCTCTCCCCATGCTCGGAGTCGACTGTTCGGCGCGAAAAATAGGCCGGCCTGCTTGCAGGGGCCTAAAGGAATGGCCGGTGGGGGTCGGGCGCCGGCCGGCGCGCGCACGAGGGGGCGGATCGGTCTTAAGCGCAGTACTAGGGCCGTCGTGCAGGCTGCACCGAGCACGCCGGTCCGTCATTTCTGCGTAGAAGAATTCGAGGAGCAATCGTGAGTATCAACGCCAAGGTCTCGCCCGAGGAGGGCGTGTCCGGCTCGTCGGCCGGCCCTCCCGCAGACAGCCGTCGGTGGTGGGTGCTGGTCGTGGTCTCACTGGCCCAGTTCATGGTCGGCCTCGACGCCACCGTCGTCAATGTGATGACTCCGACGCTGCAGTCGACGTTCGGGATGTCGACCACGGGTCTGCAGTGGGTCATGAGCATCTATGTGCTGCTGTTCGGCGGTCTGATGCTCCTGGGCGGCCGGCTCACCGATGTCATCGGGCGGCGCAAGGTGCTGCTCGCCGGTATCGCCCTGTTCACCGTCGGCTCGCTGCTCGCGGGCATCGCCGACAGCGAGACCCAGCTGCTGTGGGCCCGCGCCCTGCAGGGGATCGCCGCGGCGGGCGTCTCGCCCGCGGCGCTGTCCACCGTCGTCACCAGCTTCCCCGACGCCAAGGAACGCACCAAGGCGTTCGGTATCTGGGGTTCCATCATCGGTATCGGTGCCGCCTTCGGCACGCTGCTGGGCGGCGCGATCATCGACATCGGATGGCGCTGGGCCTTCTACATCAACGTGCCCATCGGCGTGCTGCTCATCGTGGCCGCTCTCGCGCTGATCCCCGGCGGTGCGCCGAGCGGTCCGCGCCCCAAGTCCGACGTCATGGGCGCTGTGACGTCCACGGCCGGTCTGCTCCTGCTCGTCTACGGAACGGTCAGCACGACCACCCGGGGCTGGGACGACGTGATCACTGTCGGCTCCTTCGCCGGAGCCGTCGTCCTGCTCGCCCTGTTCCTGCGCATCGAGAGCCGCAACGCGGCGCCGCTGGTGCCGCTGCGGCTGTTCCGGCAGCGCGGCGTGGTGGCCGGCGGCCTGGGCCAGCTGATCACCGCCGGCATCATGCTGCCCTGCTTCTTCATGCTGCCGCTCTACATGCAGTCGGTTCTCGGCTACACGCCGATGGAGACCGGGCTGGCGTACATTCCGACCACGCTCGCGATGATCTTCTTCGCACCCGTCGTCTCCAAGCTGATCCCGAAGGTCGGCCCGATGGCGTTGTACGTGACGGGGACGCTGCTTCTGGGCGCACTGATCGTGCTGATGCTCAACAGCCCGACCGACGCCGGCTACTGGTCCTTGATGATGCCGGTGACCGCGCTGCTCGGCATCGGTCTGCTGTGCTGCCTCATCCCCACTCCGGTGGTGGGCACCTCGCAGGCCACGGAGGAGGACGCGGGCACCACGTCCGCGCTGCTCAACTCAGCGACCGAGATCGGCAGCGCGTTCGGCCTCGCGGTCGCGGCGACCGTGATCCAGTCCCGTACGGCCCATTACATCGCCCAGGGCGAATCCCCGACCGAGGCGCTCAACAACGCGCTGCACAGCGGGTTCGCCGTGCTGTTCGTGTGGGTGGGCATCAGCCTCGTCGTCGGAGTGTTCGGGTTCCGCGGCATGAAGCCGGGCGTATCCCCGGAGCCGGAGGCGGTACTCGCCGCCGCGTCCGACGGTGCGCCGCTGGACAGCAAGGTTTCGGCCATCACGTCCCGTTGACCCACGGTGTGGCGCACGTCCCGGGGATGATCTCGCCGGGCGTGCGCCGCCCGCTTGTGTCCCCCGGCAGTCTTGAACCCGTCCCTCACCGTGGTAAGGACCTTCCCGTCATGAATGTCGTCGCCGCCGTATCTTCCTCCCTGCTCATCCTGGAGTTCGGACTCGCCGCGCTGACCTGGACGCCCGCCCTGGACGTCGCGGTCGCCCGGTACTCCGAGCTGGCGCATGTCCCTGCGGCTCCGCGGACCGTGACCCTGATCGGCCTGTTCGACACGATCGGTGTGATCGGCGTGGTCGTGGGCTTCTGGAAGCCGATGGCCGGCGTGCTCGCCGGCTCGGGGTTCGCGGCGCTGTGCGGCTGGATCCTGTCCCGGCAGATCTCCTACGGGGACCGCGGTTCCGCGCTCGTGCCCTACGCGCTGTTCGGCAGTGCCGCGGTGGCGCTGGTCGTCAGCCGGCTCATGGCCCGTTCCTGAGCTCGCCGGCCCGCCGGCTCCCGGGACGGCGGCGGGCACCGCGGCAGGAAACCGGAGTACGGCGTCGATGACGCCCCAGGAGCGCACGCGTGGACGGACGGCGTGCTCCCGGCGCTCCGCTCCGGCAGGCACGCCCTCGGATTGCGGCTTCGGCTTCGGCTTCGGCTTCGGATTGCGGCTTCGGCTTCGGCTTCGGATTGCGGCTTCGGTCCCATGATGCGTCACCCGGCCGCGGGCTCTTGGGGAGCAGGCGGGCCGTGTGCTCACCGCCGAATCGGCGGAGGACGAAATCGGGCGGCCCGTCCCACTCCTGGCCGGCTGCCCGCCCGGCGGTCCCGGATCACTCACCCGTCCCCGGGCGAGTGGTGCACAAGAGCCGCGCCCCACGTGCCGCCTCGTCATCCACCAGGGGCACGGGGCCGGCCGGCAGGCGGGGCCGACCGTCCGTCAGGAGGGCGGCACTGATCATGCAGCCGGCAACCGGCTCGAACACGGCGAACGTCCACGCTCCGGCGTCGGCGGTCCGGCCGTCGGGGAACTGCAGGCGCGGGTGGGGCTCCTGGAGACAGAAGCCGAAGTCGCCCAAGGAGAACCGCAGTCCCTGGCCCAGTGCTTTGGTGAAGGCTTCCTTCAACGTCCACAGACGCAGGAGCATGGCGTTGCGCTCGCTCGCGGGTGCGAGCCGCAGCCGTGCGAGCTCGGCCGGTGTGCAGATCTCGCGCTCCATCCCGGCCCGCAGCAGGAGCCGGTCGGTGCGTTCCACATCGACGCCGGCCTGTCCCACCGTCGTCAGGCAGACGAGGACGACGTCCTCGGTGTGGCTCAGGCTGACCGCGATGCGGTCGCATCCTCTCAGGTACGGTGCGCCGCCGGGCCGTGCGGCCAGTTCGATGCCGGCGGCCGGCATGCCGGTCACCGCGCTCACGGCGTGCTTGAGCAGGGCGCGTGACGCGGCGAGGCGGCGGCCTGAGGGCAGCGCCCGCGTCCGTTCCCAGCGCACGGCCTCGTCCCCCAGCAGTGCGTGCACGGCGGTGTCGTCGCCCAGCGGCCATTCGGTGCAGCGGGAGTAGGCCAGGGCCGTTCCCGTGCGGGCGAGATCGGCGCGGAGCGGGTCCCAGGGGCCGTGTGGTCCAAAGACATGGCGTGGCGGCGGCAGGGGGTGGGTGAGCGGCATTCCTCAGGCCACCGGCGCGGCGCGGTGCGCGCCGAAGTCCTCGTCCGCGGCGCAGTGGCGCAGGGCTTCGTCGTGGATGTGGCGGTTCTCCGCGGCCGGGGAGGCGCTCGCCGCCCGGAGTCCCAGGCGGCGGCCGAGGCGGCGCAGTGTCGCGGTGATCCATACGGCGTCGGCGAAGTGCCCCTGTCCGGTGCGGCTCGCCTCCTGGTGGCGGCCCAGGCATGCCGCGGCGGTCAGCAGGAGCATGTAGCGGTCGGTCATGGCCAGGTTGCGGGGGTCGGAGGTCAGGGACGGGTCTGTCAGCGGCAGCCGGGCGAAGTGGCGGCGCACGCGGCCGAGTTCGGCGGTGAACGCGGTGATGAGCCGGGTCAGTTCGTCATGGCCGGCTGCCCGGGCCCGTCCGCCGGCCGCGGGCAGGACGGCGCTGAGACTGTCGGTCCTGCTGAAGGGGACGAGCTGCTGCCATGCGAAGCCCGGCAGGTCACCACCGGTGGCGAACAGGCGGGCAGGGGCCGAGGAGTTGTTGAACCATGCATGCCGGGCGAGGAAGGGCAGGTGGGGCAGTGCGATGGCGCGGCCCGTGAACGCGCCGGGCCATTCGGGGGCGAGGGCACGCACGTGGTGGGCCTGGTGTGCGAAGTGCGGCTCGTCGCCGTCCCTCCACAGGGCTCGCGCTCCCAGCAGCGGGCCGAGGTCCTGCAGGGCGTCCTCGATCAGCATGGGTACGACACAGCTCACCGTCGCCGACAGCACGGCCGTCTCGCCCGGCAGGACACCGAGGGCACGCGCGGCCGTCGTGGCCAGGGCTTCGGCGGCAGTCAGGTCCAGGAAGGCTCCGGCAACGGCCCGGGCCACGCCCCGCGACCCCATTCTGCCCACGGCGGGACCCGGCGCCCCGGTCAGCCGCCGCAGGGCCAGCCTCAGGCAGGTGTCCGCCGTGCCGAGCAGCAGGGCCGGCACCACGGTGCCGGTGACCTGGAGCGTGCGCAGGAACAGCGCCGTACCCCGGCCGGGCTCTGCCACCGCGGCGGCCGGCGGCAGCAGGCAGCGGGTGAAGCGGACACCGCCGGGCAGCCGCAGGCCGGCCCGGCCGTGCGGCACCGCGCCGAGGCCGGCGAGGAGTACCGTCGCGCCGCCCGGCGCCGTGACACCGCGGGGTGGCGCGACGGTCGTGTACAGCAGCAGCGCGGCCGCCTCAGGGCTGGCGGTGAGGGGAGTGCGGGTGCCGTCGAGGAGGTAGCCGTCACGGGTCTGCTGCGTGTGCAGTCCGTCGGGGGCGAAGACCTGGCCGACGGTGTGGGGGCCGCGGGACAGGGCGAGGGTGCCGCCCTGCAGCAGCAGGTCCGCGACGTGACGCTGCTGCTGCGGGGAGCCGGCACACCACACGTGCAGGGCGGCGGTGAGAGGGGCGGCCGCCAGGGCAATGCCGGCAGCGACGTCGTGCCGGAAGACCGGCCGCAGCGATTCGACCAGGGTGTCGGCCCGGTCGAGAACACCTCCCAGCGCCACCGGCACCAGCACCGGCCCGAGACCCGTGGCACCAGTGCCGGTGCGGCCGTCGGTGCCGGTACGGCCGTCGGTGCCGGTACAAGCACCGGTACGGCCGTCGGTGCCGGTACAAGCACCGGTACGGCCGTCGGTGCCGGTGCGGGGCGGTGACGGATGCGGTGCGTCCGAGCGCCGGGGCACGACACGTGCTGCGGCTGTCGTACCGCCGGGGGTCACAGCGCCCCCTGTGCCAGGGGTTCGCTGATCTCCCAGACACCCGGCCGCAGTTCCAGCGGGTCGCCGTGGGCCATGCCCATGCGCAGACTGTCCGCGACCCGGCGGGCGTAGGCATTCCACCGCCGGTCGCCCAGAGTGCCGGCCGCCCGCGCGCACTCCTCGAGGCTGCTCAGCGCCAGGTCCAGTTCGCCGCCGCGCAGTGCGGCGAAGGCCTGTCCGCGCCGCGCGTCGGCCAGACCGCGCAGATCTCCTTCGGCATGGCACAGCAGCGAGGCCTTGGCATACATACGGCTGGCCTTGACGAATTCACCACGGCTCAGTTCCACATCGGCCAGGCCGGTCAGGGCCCGCGCCCCGGTCCGCCCGTCGGGCGTCTGGCGTGCCAGGGTCCTGGCCCAGGCGTAGAGGGTGCTGGCTTCGGTGAACTGGCGGCGCTGCCAGGCCAGGGCACCCTGGGAACACAGGATGGATGCCTCGGCCGCCGGGTCCTGTGCACGGCGGGCGGCGGTCAGGGCCAGCTGAGAGAGGCTCTCCCACGCCTCCCAGTCACCGACGGCCTCCAGGTAGCGCAGGAAAGGATCGGCCAGTGTCCAGGCCAGCTCCCACAGACCCGCGTCGTGCGCCCGGCGGACGGCATCGGCGACAGCCGTCCGCTCCGCGCTGAACCAGCGCAACGGCCAGGCTCCGGCGGTGTGTCCGACGGCGACGGACACCGGCACGGCGCCACCACCGGCCGGCACGGTGTCCTCGCCGTCCGGCTGGACGGCGCGGGCGCCCGGAGACAGCAGCGCATCCGCGTGACGGGCAAGGGTGCGGTAGCCCGTGCACAGGCGCAGCGTGGCGGCCCGGGTCTCCTCCTGCGGCCGCTGTGCGAGCAGTTCACCGGCCAGCGCACGCGACAGTTCATCGCTCACGTAGCGCACCGGCTCGCCGCTGTCGTGGCGGGTGGTGAGCAGCCCGGCCCTGACGAGTGCCTCCATCGCGCGCTCGGCATCGTCGGCAGGCACACCGAGCAGCGCGGCCCCGCTCCAGGGAGCGAAGTCGGGGCGTGGGGCAAGGGCGAGCATGGTGAACGCGTGCTGTTCGGTGTCGTGGAGTTCCTGGTGGCCGGCGAGGAGACGGCTGCGGACGTCCTGGTCGCCCAGTGCCAGGACATCCAGACGGGAGCGTTCGTCGGTGAGCCGGGTCAGCAGCACCTCGGGGGACCAGTGCGGGCGGTCGGCCAGGGCAGTGGCCGCGCTGCGCAGCGCCAGCGGTGAGTGGCCGCACAGTCGGGCGATGTCGGCTGCGGTATCGTCCGCGACCGGTGTGCCGGTGTGGGCGCGCAGCAGCTCGGCCGCCGCACCGGGGGTGAGCGCGGGCAGCGGGAGAGTGCGGCTCGCGGCAAGACCGGCCAGCGGTCTGCGGCTGGTGACCACAAGTGTGCTCGCCGTGGCCGCCAGCGCCACGGGCTCGATCTGATCGGCACCGGACGCCTCGTCCAGAACAAGCAGCAGCCGGCGCCCGGCCACGGCCACGTGCAGCAGATCGGACAGCTCCTCCACGCCCGCCCGCGGATCGGGCGCGGGACTGTCGGGGCCCGGCCGCAGAAGCCGGAGCAGCCGTGACAGCACCGCATGAGCACTCAGCGGCATCCCCTGCGCCGACCGCAGGCTGACGAACACCCGCCCGTCGGGAAAGTGACCGGCGCTGCGGTAGGCCAGCTCCACGGCACAGGCGCTCTTGCCGACACCTGCGGCCCCTGTGATCCCAAGCACCGCGACAGGCGGCGTGCCGTCACTGCCGAGCAACTGCTTCTCGGCGGCGTCGAGCTGCTCCTCCCGGCCCGCCAGCCGCACGGCGGGCCGGGGCAGCCGGACCACGGGCGACGGCACCGATGCCACCTCGACAGCGGGCCCGCCGGCCAGACACTCGTCGAAATGGGTGATCCGCTCCGCGCGCAGCATCCTTTGATGCAGCTCCCGCAGAGCGGATCCGGGATCGATGCCCAGCTCCTCGGCCAGCGAACGGCGAATCCGTTCGTAGGCCGTCAGAGCCTCGGACTGCCGGTTGGACCGGTACAGGGCAACCATGAGATGGGCATGAAGAGTCTCCCGCAGCGGATACTCACGCACCAGACCGGTCAGCTCACCCGTCAGCCGGCGATGCAGCCCCAGCCACAGATCGGCGGCGATCCGCTGCTCCAGGACATCCATCCGTAACAAGTCGATCCGCGAAGCAGCCGCCTCCAGACGCTGCCCCTGCACAACCCCAGCAAGAGCAGGACCGTGCCACAGCCCCAGCGCCTCGTGCAGCGCCTTGCCCGCCTCCGCGAACTCCTGGCGGCTGTAAGCCTCCTCACCCCGCGCACGCAACCGGTCGAAACGCTGCAGATCCACATCACCGGCGCCGGTGTGCAGAACATAGCCGGGAGGCCGGGTCTCAAGAACGGCACGCCCGTCACCGGCGTCCGGCCCCGGAGACAGCACCTTACGCAACTGCGAAATGTACACATGCAGTGTCGTCGTCGCGGTACGCGGTGGCGCACCGTTCCACAGCTCATCGATGAGACTGTCGGTGGACACCACCGTGTTCGCCCCTACCAGCAACGTGGCCAGGACGGTACGCAGCTTCGCCGCGGTAGGAGTCTCAGGTTCGGCCTGCAACGGGCCCAGAAGACGAAATCGCATACGCATTCCTCAGCAGTCCTGCAGTACCGACATGGTGACCGTGCTGACCCGTCGCTCACCCTGGGCATGCTCGATATTCACCGGAACCATCGGCCGGCCCATCGGATCCCGTCGTATCTTCCCCGGCTCCACGGAACACCGCACCGGCAGAGAATCGTCCAGAGGCGTGTTCATCAGCGACGACCAGCGCGTCGGCAGACAGTGCGCCGTGTCGAACTGACGCAACTCGGCCGCCGCGAGGATCGCCGCCTGCCGCGACGCCTCCAGAAGCAACGCGGTATCCGCCCGCTCCGAACGGCACGGATCGAACACGGGATTGTCGGGATGCGCGATGACATCCATCAACAATTTCTCCCCCCGCACCACCTGCGGCCCGTGGACCGTCACATTACGCACGTCCCCACGGCCCACCCTGGCCGGACGCAACCGCCCAAGATCCTCGGCGAGCAACCGCGGCCGGCCTGCCTGCTCATCGAACCCCCGCCGCTGCCGCCCGATCCCCAGACGGGCACCGACCACCGCGCACCGCCCGCCCCGGACCCGCACCTCACCCACGCACTCGAACCCCGTCGGCGCCCCCGCGGCACCGACCGGACGAACCCGCAGATCGACAGCGGCCACACTCTGTTCCTGCCCGGCGGCAAGCCACACATCAATGTCCGTGATATCCACCCTGCCCGAAACCACGGAAACACGCCCCCGCCCCGCAAAACGCCTGGCCACCAGAGCCGAAACAGACTCCATCGCCTCCGTCAGGAAACCGAGATCCCCCACCCGCTCCCCCGGCTCCTCAAACAGTAAGTTCCTCCCCGGCAACTCCTCCGACAGGACGAACCGGTAATCATCACCCGACACCGTCGCCCCGAGAAAGAACTCCTCCGGTGAGACCGGACGATGCACCAGATGACGCGACCTGGACACACGCCCCGGAAAAGCCCCCCGGCCGACACTTTCCACGCCCCCGTCCACCGGGGCCAAAGAAACCGACACCACCGAAATCCCCCCTCGCATCCCGACCCGACACACGCCCGGCACCCGGCCGGACAACACCAGCCACACATCCTCCCGACAACACCCACCCTAGGAACAACGCATCGAAAATCACCATGACAAGACACTGGCAACCCCCCACCAAGAGCCCCGCACACCCTGGCAACTAGTTGCTACACCCAACCGCCGCACCGACGTCAGTGGCACACACTGGGGGTACACGGCAGTGACTCTTACGGAAAAAAGCCCGGACTCTGACCACTGCAGCACAGCAAGAAAGCCATCACCGCACCCCGCCCTACACGGGCACAGGCCCGAGCGGCGAACGTGGCCGCTGCCGTGAAGTCGCGGCCCACCAGGTCCAGTGACGCGAGTACCGTGCGGTCCGCTCTGGTCAGGCCCCGGCGCCGTCTGCGGGTGACCCCGCTGATGCCGTGCTCGCGCATAAGCCGCTCGACGCGTTTGTGGTTGACCCGCTGCCCTTGTCGGCGCAGGGCCGCCGTGATCCGGGGAGACCCATATGCCTGGCGGGAGGTGGTGTGCAGGCGCCGGATCTCGGTGACCAGCTCGTCCTGACAGCGCGCCCGTTCCCGGGCGGCTTCCCGCGTGGCCAGGTAGGCGTAATAACCCTAGCGGGACACGCCCAGAATCCGGCACAGCAGAGCGACACTGTGGCCACCGGGGTTCGTCTCGGTGGCCTCTCCGCATCGCTGAACGCGTAGCGCACGGCTACTTCGTCGACTCCCTCGCGAAGAAGACCGCGGCCTTTTCAGGACCTCGATCGTCTGCTGCTGTTCCCGGTTCCCCCGCCCCAGACGACGCAGCTCTTCCTTCTCGTCGCTGCTCAGCGTGCCGCCCGCCGGCCCTTAACCCCCGGTCGGCCTTGTCCTGGTTGACCCAGTTCCCCAAGCCCTCCAGGCTCACCCCGATCTGCCGGGTGACGAGCCAGCCAGAAAAACCGCCCCAAACCGCCCTCGCGGGCGAAAGTCGGATGAGGCAGAACGGCTCCGCGTACACGAACCACGGAGCCCTGGGGCCCGAACGGAGGTTCGGACCCCCTAAGGACGACACCCTCATCCGCCCGGCCGGATGTTGCGGTTGACGCGGAAGACATTGTCCGGGTCGTAGTGCGCCTTGATCTGACGGAGGCGCTGGTAGCTGCCCCGGTACGCATCGGCGGTTCTGGTGGCGTCGTCCTCGGCCAGCTGGAAGTTGACGTAGTTCCCGCCGGTCGAGAACGGACGGATCCTCTCCCATCCCTCGCGTACCGCGGCCACGATCCCGTCGCCGTCGGCCTGCGCAGGCCACACTCCGGAGAAGCCGCTGATGAACCGGGCTTCCCGGTTTCCGACCGCTCCGCCGTCACCGTCGGACTCGTTCAACGCACCGGCGAGGTGGAAGATGACGGAGAAAGACAGGGGGGACGCGACCTCCAGTGCGGCGTCCCGGAAGGTGGCGAGGTACTCGGCCGGCAGGCCGGGGAGAAACTCAGCCTTCCAGTACTGGTTCAGCCCTTTGGGCTCCATCGCGTCGATCATTGATTGCTGGGCCACGTACGGCTTCGCCCCGATCAGGTTGAAGATCGGCTCTCCGAGTGCACGCAGCGGGGCGAGGTCGGCCTCGGCGTTCGCACCGCTGTGGCACACGAGCAGTGCGGCGACGGGCTTGAGGTGCCACTCATCGGGGACGAACGGTGCGGGCGGCGCGAGCCGGACGAGCGCCACCGCCGTCAGCTCGCGGGGAGCGGCCGCGGTGAGTTCCCGGTACGTCGCGAGGACTTCGTCCGCCCGGTCGGCGCTCCTGGCGGCCAGGCCGCCGGTGATGACGGGGCCGACATCGTGCAGCCGGAAGGTGAAGCGGGTGACGACGCCGAAATTGCCGCCGCCGCCTCGGATCGCCCAGAACAGATCCGGGTTCTCCGCCCGGCCGGCGGTCCGTATCCTTCCGTCCGCCGTGACGATCTCCACCTCCTCCAGGTTGTCGGCAGACCAGCCGAACCGGCGCGTCAGGTAACCGAATCCGCCGCCGAGGGTCAGACCAGCGACTCCCGTCTCGGACACGAACCCGAGCACCGTCGCGAGCCCGTACTGCTGGGTCGCCCGGTCGACGTCCCGCAGCAGGCACCCCGGACCGGCGTGCGCGAGGCGGGCGGCCGGGTCCACGGTCACCTCGCGCATGCGGGACATGTCCAGGGTCAGACCGCCGTCGGCGAGTGCCGTTCCGGCGACGGCCCAGCACTCCGCCGCGAGGGCCGGGGGTTCGGCCTACGGCGCGAGCGTGAGCGCGTCAGTCGGCTCGGGTTGCGCTCGACCGCGCCCGTACGGTGCCACGACCGCGGAGCTCACCGAAACCGGAGAACTGACGAAGAACTGGCATTGGTCGCCTGATCGCAGCCCCGGACCGAGCATCCACGGTCGGTCACGCGAAACGCGGCCGCGCGATCATCACGCCAAGGAGCGGGGGTGGTTTTGGTCGCGCCAGGCCCGAGGCGAGATTCCGTACGTCTGTTTGAACACCTTGCTGAAGTGGGTGGCGTCCACGAAGCCCCACCGTCGTCCTATCGCCGCGATGGTCCGCAGTCGGCCGTTCGGGCCGGCCAGCTCTCGCCTGCATTCGGCCAGGCGGTGTGTACGGATCCAGTCTCCGAGGCTGATTCCCGACCGGGACAGCACAGCGTAGAGATGACGCACGGAGATGCTGTGTGCTGCGGCGATCCGTGCCGCAGACAGATCGGGATCAGCCAGGTGCTCCCGGATGTATTGAGTGATCCGCAGGCTGAGTGTCGCCTCCAAGGGGTCCTTGGCCAGGCTGAGGTTGCCGTGCTGGGACGTCAGGACGGCACGGAGGAGTTCGACGCTGGGTTGCACGGCGGCGTCGGCGTGCACACCCTGATGCAAGTCGTCGCTGACGGCCAGTTGGGCAAAGTAGGTGAAGGCGAGGCGCGCAACGGGGTTGTCGGCTCCCAGGGGGACAGCGGTGATGTCCCGGAGTAACCGGTCGGGGAGGGCGAGTGCCGCGCGGGGGAAACGGATGAAGCGGAAATCGACTCCCTCGTCGAAGAGATGCGTGTAAGGAGCAATCGATTCGTAGACGGCAAATTCCCCCGGCCTCAGCAGGCACTCGCGACCGTTCTGCACCACCACGCTGCCGCCCGTCATCTGAACACCGAGAGTGACGGCCAGCTCCTCGTCCTTTCGGGCGAGCCGCTCCGTCCGACGGAGAGTGACCGCGGTCGCCCGCGCCGAACAGATCCTGACGGGCCCCACGGTGCCGAGCCCGATGCGAACGGAGATGTCCTCAGCCGCAGGACGGTGGTCGATATCGACTGCCACCATGGATTCCCACACCGCGTTCCGGACCACTTCCTCCCGGTCCCGCGGCGGTATGAACGCGGTGTCCAGGACCGGGCTCATGAGGGAGACCCTCGTCCGTTTCGGTCACAGAGCCAGCCTGACAATACCTCGGCCCGTTCCCCCACAAGTCCCCCTCGACACGGACGGTTCAGACGTCATTTTGGCCGGATTCGATCTCCCTGTGCAACGGCTTCGACGGAGCACACACAGGACCCTCACCTGATGCGGCGTCAACTTGAGGCGGCGCACTACTGACCAAGTTTCCTGCACGGATGACAAAGTTCCGAAGCCCACGATGACCCTAAGGTCCATGGTCGAGGCCGTCACTCTTGAGGTGGCAGTGAAACTTTTGCCAATCGGCACAAGAGTCGGCTGTCGTCACAGAGGCGCCTCAGTAACCACAGAGATGAATCGGGGAACCTGTGCGCATCACCGCAACAACACGAAGGGTCAGGAAGAACCTGGCGGCCTTCGCCGTTACCGCCGCTCTCGTAGGCGCCGGGACCGTCGCAGGCGCCTCCAGCGCCTCGGCCGCCACCACCTGGCAGGCGATGGACAAGGTCTGCAAGTCGTACACCACCTCCGACGGCGTCACTCCGAAGGGGCAGATCTGCGCCGAGGTGCAGAAGCGCGTCACCGACACCGGCTCGGTCACCGGCTGGCGGGGAAGGGTGATCCTCTCCCCCGTCAACGGCTACGGGATGAAGCCGACCACCTATCACTGGTACAGCGGCGCCCTCGCCCAGGTCTGCACGGGCGGCTGCACCATGAAGACCGCCGCGTGGACCTCCGCCTGGTCCCCGGTCCGGACCCTCGGCTCCGGGCCGTACAAGGTACAGGGCGAGTTCAGCGACGGCCTGGTCTGGGACCTCCACGCCTCCTGGGGCAGGTGGCAGACGGCGGCCGAGAAGTGCGCCACGTACGCGGCCGGCACGGTGTGCGTGCGGTACCAGGTACGCGGCTACCGCGACATCCGCCAGGAGCGCAGCCGCCTCACCTACACGCCGGCCAGCGGCGGTTACATAATCCCGCGGTCGATCAAGATCGGATCCATCATCGACGGCGTCAGCACGTCCAAGACCCTCAACCTCTGCGACCCGTCGTGCACCAAGCGGACGCGCGCCTACTCCGCGACGGTGACCCGGGCCACACCCAACCCCGCCGGCTCGAACGAGTACTACGCCACCGGTACCTTCAAACGGCCCAACGGCACGACGTCGACCCTGAAGGCAGCGATCACCGGCTGACCCCGGCACAACCGCTCACCACGAAGGCCCGGTCCGCGGGACCGGGCCTTCGTGGTGAGCGCCCAGCAGGGGCGATTGCTTGAGGCGTGAAAGTCCCCTGAGGGACGAGGTGGTGCCAACCCGGAGCCCGGAGGCAAGGGCGTCATCGTGAGGTGGGGTCTGGAGGAAGCCGAGGCGAGACCCGGGTAGCACGGAACACGAACCGGGTACGAGGCGTGCTGGTCGGGTGAGCCTGCATGGCAAGGGGAAGCCCGTCACCGCCGGGAAGCAGCGGGAAAACGTTCTTCGGTCGACCGGGAAGCGATCTTCAACTGCTTCTGTCCCGCCTGGTCAGCGGTACTCGTGAACACCCCCGACGTTGAAGGAGCGGCGCAGCCTCTGCCGCGAGGATGTTGCTGGGGTCATCGAGCAGCACCGGGCAGACAGCCGCAAGTACCGGCTCGTCCACAACACGCTGCAGAACCTCATCGTGATCTTCTCCGCGGCCACGACGACCGTTGTCGCCCTGGATACCGGTAGCTAGCTGACCTGGCAGAACGTCTCTATCGTCGCCATCGGGCTCACCGTCACGCTGTCAGCCGCCTTCACCGGCTACTACAAGCACCGCGAGCGCAGTCAATTCCTGCTGCAGACCGCCGACACACTCGAGGCGCCAACGCCGTCGCCCTCGGCATCGGCCCCTACAAGGACTTCGGCCCGGACCAGGAGCAGCAGGCACTGGAGACCCACCGCGGAGTTCGCTGCGACTCCTGCAGGCCGCGTCCGGCCAGGCCGTGCGCCGACGGCGGCGGCCGGCCGGTGAAAGTCGCCGGCCGGCCGACCGGGACGCTCCGCACGCCGTCGCCACCACCGCCCGTGCGACGACGGCGACCACGGTGAGCAGCACGGCGATGGTCTCTGTCCAAGCCCGTCGTGCTCGGCGAGGCCGAGCTGAGGCGACTTCTCCAAGACGACAAGGCAGCACCAGGCAATCCCCCGAAGGGGGTACCGCAACCCACATGAGTGATCGAACACAGCATCACAACCCACTTCACCCGGCCACAGAAGGAAAGGGCCCGGTATTCGAATTCCGGTTCTAGATTTCGCCCGTCTCCACCCGTTACGGGGATACGAGAACCGTCGTTACCCGATCACCAGTCCGCATCGCACCCCGAGGAGCCCTCACGAATCCCGTACGCCTTCCTGCGCTCGTTCATCCCGCGTTCGAAAACACCACCGCTCCCTCAGGTACCTCTCTGCACTCCGCCACCGATCGCAACACCCTGCCCACCCGTGGGTCACGACCGCATACGAGGTACTTGCCATGATCCACGCCATCACCCCGCTGAGGCCGGCACGTCAAAACAAGGGGTATGAGCGCCCTCTGCCCGTCGCGGCGGTCCGGGCGCTGAGAGCGTTCTCCGCAGTCGATGCCCTGAGCGCGCTCGTCCACGGTCTCCGGCACGGCGATGCCCTCGTGGCCGCGCGGGGCCGAGGCACCGTCGAACGCATGGTGCAGGAGGGCCGTCTGTGAGCAAGGAGCCTCACCTGCTGATCGCCGATGTCGCCCAGGTCCTGCTCCGGTCCGACGGCGCCGCCCTGTGCGTGCGCCGCACGGCGGACGCCGCCCTCGCACCGGGACAGCTCACGGTCGCGGGCGGCCATCTGGAGGCCCGCGAACCACTCGATCACGCCGCGCGGCGCGAGGCGAAGGAGGAGACCGGGGTCCTCATCAGCGCGGAGCAGCAGGAGTTCTGCGGTCTCGTTCACCACCACGACCCCGATGGTGGGGCGGACCGGATCACCGCCGTATTCCTGGCTCAGTCGAACACGGGTGAGCCGTACAACACCGAGCCGGACAAGCACGAAGGGCTCTTCTGGGTGCCGGCGGAAAGACCGTCGCTCAACTGCCACCCTTCCACCGCCACGATCTTCCACGTGCTCACCCACGGCCCGTCCTACCGGGCCGCCAACTGGCCTGCGGGAGGCGCCCAGTGAAGAGGTTCTTCGGACCGGTCACCATGGCCGACCCGCAGGTCTCCGACGCCGAACACGAACTGTTCGGCGGACCCCTGCGCTACGACATGGGATGGTCCCAGCACGAGCACGCAACCTTGGACCTGACCATGATGTCGGCGCTGCGCTCCATGCCCACACTCGTCGGCGTCACGCTGCGCATGGCCTGGCAGGCCGACCGGCGGGCCCTGCTCTCCGTCGGAATCAGCGAGATCGGCCAGGGCATCGCCGCTGCCGGCGGCCTGCTCGCCGTCAACGCCGTCATGCACGCCCTCCTCGCCGGCAACGGCAGTGCCGCCGACCGGCTGCACGCCCTGCTGCCCGGCCTCCTGGCCGCCGCGCTCATCGGCGTCGTCAACTCCGCCCTGTCCGCCTGGTCCACTTCCCGCGCCGGGCGGCTGGAGCCCAAGGTGGAGCGGATCGCCACCACCCAGTACCTGGCGGCCGCAGCCAAAGTTGAACTGGAGGCCATCGACGATCCCGACTTCCGGCGGCTCGTGGACATCGCCCAGCACGGTCCCGGCTCCGCCCGCCGCATGATCAGCTCCTGCGTCGCCGCGCTGAACGGGCTCATCTCCTTGATCACCACCGCGGGCGTCCTGGCCGTGCTCCACCCGGTGCTGTTGCCCCTGCTGCTCCTTATCGCCGCGCCGCGCGGCTGGGGCGCCATGCGCGTGGCGCAGGAGCGGTACGTGTCGGTGATGAGCTGGATCGAGCACGTACGGGCCAGCCGCTTGATCGGCAACCTGCTCACCGAGCGCACGGCCGCGCAGGAAGTCCGCCTCCACGCCGTCGGCGCCTTCCTCCTCAGCCGCTACGAGCGCATGGCCGAAAGCGCCGAGGCCGAACAGGAGCGCCTTGCTTCCAGCAAGGCCCTGACCGAATGGGTGGCCTCCGCACTGTCCGGCCTGGCGATGGCCGCGACCTACGGGGCCATGTTCTGGCTGATCATGACTGGGCACATGAGCCTCGCCGTCGCCGGGACCGCTGTCATCGCCGTACGGACCGGCTCAGCGAGCCTGGGCGCGCTGGTCATGAACATCAATCAGCTCCACGAGGAAAGCCTCTACGTTCGCGACCACGGCCGCTTCCTCACCGAAGCCGGCCGGCGGACGCTGCCCGCCGGCGGGGCTCCCGTGCCGGAACGGGTCAAGGAGATCGTTCTGGACCGGGTGACCTACCGGTACCCCGACCGGGACACAGCCGCCCTGGACGGGGTGTCCCTGACCCTGCCGATGGGGTCGGTAACCGCGGTGGTGGGTGAGAACGGTTCCGGCAAGAGCACTCTGATGAAGATCCTCTCGGGCATGCTGCTGCCTGCCTCCGGCACGCTGCGCTGGGGCGAGGCGGATCTCACCGGCCTGGACCGGGCCCAGGTCTTCGAGCGGGTCTCCCTGCTCACCCAGGACTTCCAGCGCTGGCCCGTGACCGCCGCGATGAACATCCGCCTCGGCCGCCCCGACCACCCCGCCACGGACGACGACCTGAAGCCTTCGGTCGACTACGCCGTCGCGGGCCCCGTCATCGCCAAACTCCCCGACGGATTGCGCAGCCTTCTGGCCCGCGTGTTCCGTGGCGCAATCGAACTGTCCGGCGGCGAATGGCAGAAAGTGGGCCTGGCCCGCACGCACTGGCGTAGCTCGACATCACAGGCAGACGGCGTCCTCATCGTCGATGAACCGACCTCCGCCCTCGACCCCGAAGCCGAGATCGAAGCCTTCGACCGCATCCGCCGCCTCGCCGCACCGAACCGGGCCGTCGTCCTGGTCACCCACCGCATGTCCGGCGTCCGCCACGCCGATCACATCTACGTCCTCAACAACGGGCACCTCGCCGAGCACGGCACCCATGACGAACTCATCGCCGCCCGTGGTCGGTACGCCGCCATGTTCGACGCGCAAGCTGCCCAGTACGCCCCGAGCGCAACCATCCCCCATCCCGCCTCGCCCATCGTGTCGGACCAGGTATGAGCCGCTCGACCGAACGGCCCGCTGTGACCACGCTGCCCACCACGGACCTCGACGACGCCACCGCCCTGCGCCACCAGCCGGCCGACCACCTCGCCGCTGCCGGTCACATCCGAGCAGCGGTACGCCGGAACTATGTGATGGCTAAGCTGACGTACATCTCGGCGGTGCGAGCTGCGGAGTTGCGCGCCGTGACCATCGGCGACATTCACTGGGAGCTGGGTCAATGGGGCCGGTTCGTTGTCCAGGGCAAGGGCCCGCGGCGGTCTGGTCCCCGCGAGCGGCGGGCGCATCTGTTCCAAGAGGGCCGGGACCTTCTGTGGTGCTATCTGGAGGGGAAGCGCGGCACCCGCGCCGGTCAGTCATCACCGGACACAAAAGGGGGCGCCGAGCGGGCCGCTCTATATCCGCAGAAGCTGCAGCTCACATAGGTCGGGCGGGGCCCGTCCGTCATGGGGCGAGCCGGTGACCGCCGTGGTGAGGGAAGGGGTGGCGGGCGCATGAAGCACCGTTCCGGTCAACGCCGGCGGCGTGTATGCCGAGCCCGCGCCGGCGGCCACACACGCGCCATCGGCGTGATCGAGATGGTCCAATCCGCCGTCCGTGTGCGCGCATCCTCCGTCCGCGTGCGGCACGCCGTCCGCTGCGGCCATCACCATCTGGTGGCCGGCTGCGGTCTGCGCCGCCGGCACCCCGCCCGGGGCCAGCCCGTGCATGCCCAGAACACCGGCCGGCACCGCCAGCACCAGCAGCACGAACAGCCGCCCGGCCGGGCGGCTGCTTGAACGGGTGCTCGCGGTCACGAACTCATCGTACGGGCATCCCCGCACCGAGCCGGCGCACCCGCCGGCTGCCCTCACCGCCTCCCCCCGGCGCACATGTCCGCCACGATTTGGGGATCCCGGCGGTCACCGTCCGGTACGCGCCCGGCTTTCCTTCGCGGGTCCGGCTGGTGTCACGCGCCCGCGCCGGGTTCCGGCACCGGCCTTCCCGGCGGGGTGAAGGCGGCCAGCACCGTGGCGGTGATGTGGCCGGCGGCACGCTCGGAGGTGAGGCGGCCCGCGCGGATCTCGTCGGCCGCGCTGTGCATGACTGAGTGCAGGACGTTGACCAGCCACGCGATCGGCAGATCGGTGCGGAAGACCCCCTCTGCACGGCCGCGGGCGAGGATCGTCTCGACCCGGGCGGCCGGGCCGCTGTGCAGTTCGCGGATGCGCCCGGGGGCCAGTTCCTTCTGGGCGGCAACCAGCAGTGCACGCGCCTGGTCCACCAGATGCCAGCTGGCCTCGATATAGCGGGCCAGCGCGAGCAGCGGTTCACCGGCCAGATCGACCGCGTCCAGCGCTTGATTGCCCCGGTCGACGGCACGGCTCATCGCCGCGTCGACGACCTCCGCCCGGGAGGCGAAGTGCGCATACAGCGTCACCCGGCCCACGCCCGCGGCGCGCGCGATCTCACTGAGGCTCGCCTCCGGGTTCTGCCCCAGGCACTCGGCCGCGGCCTGCACGATCGCGTCGATGCTCCGCAGGGCGTCGGCGCGTTTGACGGTGCTTCTACTGCTCATGCCTCACACCCTACCCGTATAAGTCGTACAGAGCTGTTTGGCTTATGTCATCATCGAGTCTAACCTGAACAGCACTGTACGAGTTAGCTTTGGAGAGGTGAGCGTCATGAGCGACACGGAAACCGCGAACACACACACGCCGGAAACACCCCATCCGCAGCGCTGGCCGGTCCTCGGCCTGCTGGGGCTGGCCCAGTTGATGCTGATCCTCGACATCACCGTGGTAGCCATCGCACTGCCCCACATGGGCGCCGAACTGGACCTGGACCGCGCTGCCCTGACCTGGGTGGTCAGCGGCTATGCCCTCACCTTCGGCAGCCTGATGCTGCTCGGCGGCCGGGCCGCCGACCTGTTTGGCGCCAAGCGAATCGCCCTCGCAGGCCTCGCCGTCTTCACCGCCGCCTCGCTGGCCGCCGGGCTCGCCACCGGCGCACCCCTGCTGCTGGCCGCCCGTATCGCCCAGGGAGCGGGCGCCGCACTGCTCTCACCGGCCGCCCTGTCGGTGGTGGTGAGGCTGTTCGACGGCGACGAACGCAACAGGGCACTGGGCATCTGGTCGGCGCTCGGCGGAGGCGGCGCCGCCCTCGGCGTGCTGCTGGGCGGGCTGATCACGGCCGGGCCCGGCTGGGCCTGGGTCTTCTTCATCAACGTCCCTGTCGGCCTGATCGTCCTCGCCGCACTCGCCCGGATCCTGCCCGATCTCCCCCGCGCGGCCTCCGGCTCCCTCGACGTGCCCGGCGCCGCCCTCGTCGCCGCGGCCACCGGCGCCCTCATCTACGCACTCATCCGGGCCGGCGACCACGGCTGGCTCAACGCCCTCACCCTCGCCCTGTTCGCCGCCGCGGCAGCCGTCTACGTAGCATTCGCCGCCTGGCAACGCCGGGCGGCCGCACCGCTGATGAACCTCCGTCTGCTCGGCCGGCGCCCGGTCGTGGCAGGCATCTTCGTCATCGCGGTGGCCACCGCCTTGATGGTTGGCGTCTTCTTCCTCGGCTCCTTCTACCTCCAGAACCACCAGAGCCACGGTGCCCTGACGACCGGGCTGCTGTTCCTGCCGGTGGCGCTGGTGACCATGGCCGCCGCCACCGCGTCCGGCCGCGTGATCGGCCGCCTCGGGGCCCGGCTGCTGGCAGCGGTGGCCCTGGTCACTGCTGCCGCGGGATTCCTCGTCCCGGTCCTCTGGTCCGGCACCACCGCCATGGTCACCGGCGTGAGCATCGCCGCGGCCGGGCTGGGCGCCCTGTTCGTGGTCGCCTCGGCCACCGCCCTCAGCAGCGTCGGCCCCCACGAGGCCGGGGTGACATCCGGAATCGTCAGCACCTTCCACGAGTTCGGTGCCTCCGCCGGCGCCGCCGCCGTATCCAGCGCCGCAGCCGCCGGCATCGCCGCCCACACCGGCACCGCCACGGCGGCCGGTTTCGACGACGCGTTCCTCGTCGCCACAGGCATCGCCGCGGCCTCCGCCGTCATCGCCCTGTGGCTGATCCCGGCCCAAAAGGCGTAAGCCGATAGAAACTGGCTTCCAGCAGCGCGGACGTGCCCGCGACGATCCCGGAGCTGCTTGCGCCGTCGCGAGAGCTCGCCAGACCAGACACCGAAGCACGAGAGCCGACCGCCAGTCCTCCGCTCAGGCACGCCCTGGTTCTGCTCCCGATGCCCACGCTCGTCCTGCCCGGCCTTCTGTGCGGCAGTGAGCCCGGGTGGCCGTGGTCGGCGCCGTAGAAGCGGCGGCGCAGCAGTTACTCGTCGACTGACAACCGGGTCCGGTCGCGTCAGCCACGGAAGCGGGAGAGCCAGGTGCCGCCGGTCTTCTGCTCGGGTACGGCCTGCCCTGCACCTGGTGCTGATGCGCACCCGGCCACGCTTGCTGTACGTCGGTGACAGCCTGCCGGTCGCAGTCCTCCGCCCAGAGACCGCCGGAGTTCTTGGGCGGTGCCCAGCCGACCCGCTCGACCGCCCGCCACCGTTCGTCGGTGAACTCGGCACCGCAGACGGGACGGCGGGCCTCACCCTCGGCTGCCTGCTCCTGGGCCGCCCGCCACACCTGTGCCTGGTATTCCTCCTGCCGGGCCTTGGCCTCTTCCCGGGTGCGGGCATCGCCCGCCTCACGGCGGGGATCGCAGATCGCTTCCCGCAAGGGCTGCATGTGGTACGGCCGAAGCGGAGGAGCACCTGACCCGGCCGGGCCGTGCTCGCGCAGCCGTTTCAGGCCGGTGTGGTGAATCCTGAGGACGAGCCGGCCTGAGGGTGAGGAAGACCTGGACGGCGGTGACGAGGATGATGTGGTGGTGCCGCGGCTCGGGGGTGGCGAGGCCCCCCAGCCTCGGGCTTTCATGAGGTGGACTCGCGGACACCCGGATCCCGGACACCCGGACACCACCGCCGTCGGGCCGCGCACCGGGCAGTGGGACAGGCAGAGCACGGGCCGCGGGACGGTGCGGCTCAGCCGGTCAGGAGGGGCCTCAGGTACTGCGCGGTGACGCCCGGACCGGCCGCGACACTGGCAGGCGGGCCTGCGCCGACGACCTCGCCACCGCGGCCGCCCGCGCCCGGTCCCATGTCGATGATCCAGTCCGCACAAGCGGCGACGTGCAGGTCGTGCTCGGCGATGACCACCGAGTTGCCGGCCATTAGCAGGGTGTCGAAGGCATCGACCATGCGCTGCACGTCCAAGGGGTGCAGCCCGGTGACCGGCTCGTCGAGGATCACCAGGCCTCGTCCCCGGCCGCCACTGCCCATGAGAATGGCGTTGGCGAGCTTGAGGCGCTGCGCCTCTCCGCCGGACAACTCGGTCCCGCTCTGCCCGAGTTGCAGATATCCCAGCCCCGCCTGCCGGGTGGCGCGCAGGGTCGCGGCGAGCGGCGCGGGGGCGGGGAAGAACTCGGCGGCCTCGTCCACCGTCATCGCCAACACCTCGTCGACGGACTTGCCGTGGTAGGTGACGGCGAGCAGCTCGGGAGTGAAGCGGCGGCCCTCGCAGACGTCGCACTCGACCCACATGTCGGGCATGAAGTGCATGTCGACCTGGCGCCTGCCGTACCCCTGGCAGGCTTCGCAGCGGCCGCCGGGCGAGTTGAAGGAGAACGCCCCGGCGCCGTAGCCCAGGCTCTTGGCCTGGGGGGTGGCCGCGTAGAGTTTGCGTATCAGGTCGAAGGCCTTGGTGTAGGTGGCCGGGTTGGAACGCGGGGTGCGGCCGATCGGGTCCTGGTTGACCACCGTCACCCAGTCCACCGCCCCCGCGCCCTCCACGGCGGCGACGGCCTCGGGGTGTTCACCGCGCAGCGTGGCGGCCAGACTCGCGCCGAGGGCCTCGTGCAGGAGACTGCTCTTGCCGCTGCCGCTCACCCCGGTGATGCAGGTCAGTGTGTTGAGCGGGATGTCGACCCGGTCCAGCTGGACGTTGTGCACATCGATCCCGACCAGGGTGAGCCGGGGTGCGGCGGCCCCGTCGAAGCGCCGCTCGCGCCGGACCCGGGGGCCGCGCCCGGCGAGGTAGGCACCGGTGAGCGAGTGCGGGTTGTCACTCAGTTCCGCGGTGGGTACCGACGCGACGAGGGTGCCGCCCTCGCGGCCCGCGCCGGGTCCCAGGTCCACCACCCAATCGGCCAGGGCGATGAGTTCGGGATCGTGCTCAACCAGCAGAACCGTGTTACCCGCATCCCGCAGGGCGTGCAGGATCTCACGCAGTGGGTGCTTGTCGGCGGGGTGCAGCCCGGCGCTCGGTTCGTCGAGTACGAAGATGATGCCGGTCAGGTCCATGTTCAGCTGGGCGGTGACACGGGCGCGTTGGAGCTCGCCGCCGGACATGGACGGGGCGCTGCGGGTGACCCGGAGGTGTCCGAGACCCAGCTCGACCATGAGCCGCACCCGTCGGCCGAGGTCGGGCAGCAGGTGGCCGGCGACTTCACGCTGCATGGGGGTGAGGGTGGCGTCGATGGTGCCGACCCAGTCGAGCAGGTCCTCGATGGGCATCCGCACGACCTCGGGGTAGGTGAGCCCCGCGACCCTGACGGTGCGCGGAACGTCACCGAAGCCGCTGCCGGCGCAGGCCGCGCAGTCCTGGCGGCACATGAACCGCGCATAGTTCTCCTTGCTGCTCTCGGAGCCTGCGGCCTCGTACAGCCGGGAGACCTCGAAGACCGCTCCCTTGAGCGGCACACTGCGTTCGATGACTGTCTCCGTGCCGGACTTCTTGTGCTTGCTGACGATCTTGTAGGGGATCGCCTCGTCGCCCGTCCCGTACATAACGGCGTGGCGGAACTCCTCGGGCAGTTCGCGCCAGGGCCGGCCGAGGTCGGCCCCGTACCGTTCGGCCAGGGCGGGCAGCGCCAGGTACTCGCCGGAGTTGGCCCGCTCGAACCACTCCCCCGCGCCGGCCGTCAGTGGCAGGTCGGGCCGGGTGACCAGCCGGTCCTCGGCGGGGGTGACGAGGTAGCCGAGGCCGCTGCACCGCTTGCAGCGGCCCTCCATGCTGTAGCGGTCGAAGTAGGCGCTGGTGAGCCCGCGCAGCTCGGGGAATTCCACGGCCTTTGGGCCCAGTGCGGGCATCCTCGCGAACAGCAGCCCGAGGAAGTCGTTCAGTCCGGTGATGCTGCCCAGGGTCGAGCGGGGGCTGCGGTTCAGCCTCCGCTGGTCGACGGCGAGGGTCACCCCGAGCCCGGAGATGCGGTCCACCTGGGGGCGGTCCTTCGGGGAGATGAACTGCCGGAAGAAGGGCGAGATGCCGTTGAGGTACCGCAGTTGTGCCTCGGCGTGCACCGTGTCAATCGCTAAGGACGTCTTTCCGCTGCCGCTGACACCAGTGAAGGCGACGATCCTGTTCTTGGGGAAGGTGACGCTGGCATTGCGCAAATTGTGGGTGTTCGCTCCGACGATCTCGATGAACTCGTCGCCGAGGCTGCCATCGGCCTGCTGACTCACCGCTGCTCCTTCTGACGGACCTGTGCGGGGACTTCCGCCCTGCTTGACTGAAGCAATTACTCTCACGAGAGTAGCGTCGTGAATCTAACCCGTCTCATGGCTCTCGGGACCCTTCAGAACGTGGGACCGCTCCACGGTCACGAGATCCGCCGCATCGCCGAAGTCACCAGCGTCAGCAGTTGGGGAGGCGTCAGTGTCGGCGCTCTCTACCGCGAGTTGCGCACGATGGACGAAGGCGGCCTGGTCGAACCCATCCGCACGGAGCAGGTGGGCAGACGGCCCGCCAGGACGGTGTACCAGATCACCGCCTCGGGAGAGGAGGAACTGCGCACCCTGCGTGAACAGGCGGTCACCCAGGTACACCACGGAACTGACCCGTTCGGTGTGGCCCTCCTGTTCACCCGCACCAGCGAGCTCCCGACCCTCCTCGGCCTGCTGAAGCGCCGCCGCGAAGCGGTCCTGACCATGCGCGACGGCATCGAGGCGGAGAGCCGCGCGCTGCGCGAAGCCGGCGAGATCGGGCCGCTCGACGCCGCGATGTTCCGGCGCCGGGTGATGCAGCTCGACGCGGACCTGGCATGGCAGGACGAACTCGACCGCACGATCGCGGAGACCGTCGCCGCCGAGCACCCCGCCGGCGAGCAGAACCCCGCCGGCACCATCACTGGCACCACAGCGGAGGCAACCCCATGAACATGATCGAAGTACGAAGCCTGACCCGCACGTTCCAGGCGCCGCAAGGTGAGGTGAACGCCGTCCGAGGTGTCGACTTAATGGTCGCCACAGGTGAGATCGTGTGGTTCCACAGCGGCAACCCCGGCACGCGTCGAATTACCGCTGGGGCGTGTGCCTTCGGCAAGATGGGCGCATGATCGAGATCCGTACACCCCGTCTCCTCCTCCGTAGCTGGCACGACGACGACCTCGCACCGATGGCGGACATCAACTCGGACCCACGGGTTATGTGCTGGATCGACGACGGGTCGGTGCGCGACCTGGACCGCACGGCCGAGGACATCGAGCGGTGGGAGGAGCAGTGGGACGAGGAGGGCTTCGGACTCTTCGCCGTCGAGCTGCTGGCTTCGGGTGAACTGATCGGCTTCACGGGCCTGTCCGTGCCCGAGTTCCTGCCGGAGGTGATGCCCGCCGTGGCGATCAGCTGGCGGCTCGGCTCACAGTTCTGGGGCCAGGGGTACGCATCCGAAGCCGCGCACGCCACACTGGAGTTCGCGCTCCAGGACCGCGGTCTGGACCGCGTCGTCAGCATCAACCGGGTGGGGGACAACGCCTCCGAGCAGGTTATCCGCAAGCTCGGCATGGTGACCGAGCGGGAGATGACACACCCGGTGCACGGCTACCCACTGCGCGTTCACTCCATCGACCTCACCGAGTTCCAGGCATGAACCGGCCGAGCCGTCGATTGCCCCATACAGCCGACTGCTGCCCCAACGTCCTCGAGCGCGCTGACCGCGGTGCTACGAGAAACGGGGCTGTCGCCGGGCGCAGCGGCACGGGACACGGCACTCGCTCGGCTACCTGAGGACGGTCGGCTCGGGGACATGACGCGGGCCATCGCCGGTGCGGTGACCGGGACCGGTTCCCCGGGGCGCGGCCGGGCTAGCCTGGCCGGCATGGAGAAGTTCAACGGGGTGGAAGTCGTCGCGTTCCCCGATGCCGCGGCCTTTGAGGACTGGCTTGCGGAACACCACACCCGCCGTGAGGGCGTGTGGGTCAAGGTAGCGAAAAAGGCGTCAGGCATCGCGTCGGTCACGGAGGACGAACTGGTCGACGTGGGCCTGTGCTGGGGCTGGATCTCGGGGCAGCGCCGGGGCTTGGACGACCGGCACTACCTGCAGAAGTACGGGCCACGGCGACCGAGGAGCCTGTGGTCGCGGGTGAATGTCGAGAAGGTCGCGGCGCTGACGGCGGCAGGCCGGATGCGAGAGCCCGGCCTCGACGAGGTCCAACGGGCCCAGGAGGACGGCCGCTGGGACCGCGCGTACGCATCACAGGCAACAGCTGCCGTCCCGGACGACCTTGCTGCGGCCCTTGCCGCGGACCCGGCAGCGCGTGCGGCGTTCGACGCGCTCGACCGGACCACCCGCTACCTTGTGATGCTCCCGCTGCTCCGGGCCACGACGCCGGAGATCCGGCAGACGCGGCTGGAGCGGGCGGTTCAGCAGCTGGCACGGGGACGGCAGGTGGACGAAGGATGATCGTTTGCGGTGGAGCTCCCTGGGCCGCCGGCGCCGTGAGGTGAAACCGAGGCCGCAACGGGAGAGGTGACCGATCGGGGCCAATCCTTGACCGGCCGAGGCAGATCCTCGAATGCGCGTCGAAATCGCCGCGGCCAGGATCGCGTTCTTCGAGGCGCCGCTGCGGCGGCGCCTGCGGTGACCGTACGGTACGGCGGAGGAGTGGCTCCGCCCACGTGAGCGCATCGGCCCCTGCCTGTCCTGTCTGCGCGGCTTCGCCAGCCGTCTCGCCGAACAGGTGATCACCGTCTTGGGCCGAAGCCTGTTGCGGTAGTTCTCCCGGCCGCCCTCCGGTGCCCTTCATCCCACCGGCCTGGGGCCCGCGCCACCAACTCGGCGGCCAGTCCGTCACGCGCAGTGCTCGTCGCACCCACATCGGCCTCTCCGGCCTCGATGTCACTCGTCACGTCAGTCATCAGCTGCCGCTTAGAGCGCGTCGGCAGCATGCCTCGTCTTGGAGCCGCTCGCCAGGTCTCTACTACATTTTCAGTAGCAGCAAATGTCAGCAGGCGTACGACGACAGGCGGCCGGCATCCGGAGAGGCTGGACGGACAACCAGCACCCCATGGGGAGACCTCCTGCCGTGGCTATATTTCTTCACCGAGTAGGCCGTCTGGCCTTTCGGCAACGTTGGTACGTTGTTCTGGTCTGGGCGGCCGTCCTGGCTTTCGCCGGACTCAGCGCTCTCAAGGCTCCGGAGGCGTCCGACAAAGGGTTCTCCATGCCGGGCATCGAGTCCCAGAAGGCATTCGACCTGATGGAACAACGTTTTCCCGGTACCGCTGCCGATGGTGCCACCGCCCGGATCGTGTTCGTCGCGCCGAGCGGGGAACAGCTCACCACCCCCGGGAACAAGCAGGCCGTCGAGAAGACCGTGGCCTTCCTGGCAGGCGGCACACAAGTCGTGAGCGCCTCCGACCCGTTCCGGTCGAAGACGCTGAGCAGGGACGGTCGGACGGCGTATGCGACCGTCACCTACAAGGTCGGGGCCAAGGAACTCACCGACGCCAGCAAGAGCCGGCTGCAGGAGGCCGTCCACAGCGCTCAGGATGCCAGACTGACCGTTGATGCGGGCGGAAGTGCCCTGGACGCGGGCGGCGGGCCGGGCGGTGGGGCCGAGCTGATCGGTGTCGCCGTGGCTGCCGTCGTCCTCCTGGTCACCTTCGGTTCGCTCGCCGCGGCCGGGCTGCCGCTGCTGACCGCCCTGATCGGCGTCGGGGTCAGCATGGCCGGCATTCTGGCACTGGCCCACGCGCTCGGCCTGTCCGCGACGACGAGCATCCTGGCGATGATGCTGGGCCTCGCGGTCGGCATCGACTACGCCCTGTTCGTCGTCTCCCGCTATCGCGAGGAGCGCGCCCAGGGCCGTGCGCCGCAAGAGGCGGTTGGGTTTGCGGTCGGCACGGCCGGGTCCGCGGTGGTGTTCGCTGGGCTCACCGTGGTCATCGCGCTGGCCGGACTGGCGGTGGTGGGTATCCCGATGCTCACCAAGATGGGCCTGGCCGCGGCCGGCGCGGTCACCGTCGCCGTACTGATCGCCCTGACTCTGGTCCCGGCACTCCTGGGCTTCTGGCCGAACGCCGTTCTCACGCGGCGGGCACGCAGGGACGGACGGATCGAGGAGCAGAGCATCCGGAACAACTGGGGCACCCGCTGGGCACGGTTCGTGCTGCGGCGGCCGTTGCCTGTGCTGCTGCTGGGCGTGGTGGGGCTGGGGGCTCTCGCGCTGCCGGCCACGGATCTGCAGCTCGGTAACCCCGGGGACGAGGCCAAACCGACCTCCGCCACCGAGCGTCGGGCATACGATGCGCTGGCCGGGGCTTTCGGGCCAGGCTTCAACGGGCCTTTGACCATCGTGGTGGACGCCCGGGGCAACACCGGCGCGAAGAGCGCCGTAGAGTTCGTCGCACAGCAGATCGGCGGCACCAAGGGCGTCGTCTCCGTCTCCTCGGCCCGCTTCAACAGGGCGGGAGACACGGCAGTCTTCCAGGCCGTGCCGTCCACGGCCCCGACCGACGAGAAGACCAAGAACCTGGTCACGGCCATCCGGAACGACCGGCCCGCGATCGAGTCCAGGACCGGGGTGACGTTCGCTGTCACCGGCACCACCGCTGTCGACATCGACATCGCCGAGAAGGTGCAGTCCGCTCTGGTTCCCTACCTGACTGTTGTCGTGGGTTTCGCGATCGTACTGCTGCTGCTGGTCTTCCGGTCCCTGCTCGTCCCGCTGAAGGCGGCCCTCGGATACCTGTTGTCGGTTCTGGCCTCTCTGGGCGTGGTCGTCCTCGTGTTCCAGCAGGGCCACGGCGCCGAACTGCTGGGAGCGGAACACACCGGCCCGATCATGAGTTTGATGCCGATCTTCCTGGTGGGCATCGTCTTCGGCCTGGCCATGGACTACGAGGTCTTCCTCGTCTCCCGGATACGCGAGGCATACGTCCATGGCGAATCGCCCCACCAGGCGGTCACCAGCGGATTGCGGCACAGCGCCCGGGTCGTCGTGGCCGCCGCACTGATCATGATCGCTGTCTTCGCCGGATTCATCGGCGAGAGCGATTCAATGATCAAGATGATCGGGTTCGGGCTGGCCTCCGCCGTCCTCTTCGACGCCGTCGTCGTACGGATGGCAATCGTACCCGCCGTCCTCGCGCTGCTCGGCCACAAGGCCTGGTGGCTGCCGGGCTGGCTGGACCGGCTGCTGCCCTCCGTCAACGTGGAAGGCGGGACACCGAACCAGCAGCCCGCCGCAGCGGACCCGCAATCGGTCGGGACCTCAACCGGCCGGGAAGTATCGCGCACCTGACACCACAGCTTCTCCTCTGCCGGGGCCACCTGTGTGGGATGACACGGGTGGCCCCGACAGCCGTTCCGTGGGAGCGGACGACGACGTGTTCCAGAGCACCGACCGGAGAACCGTATGAGTACCAGCCCTGAGCGTTGCACCGACCGTTTCGAGCGGTACGCCGACCGCCATCCTCGCGTCGTCGACGCGGTCCTGGTCCTGGTGCTGATGGCCTGCGCGATCGTGGGCAGTGGTCTCACCAGGCCTGGCGCTGCCCCACCCCAGCGGGACACCACCGTCCTGGCCGTCATGGGAGTCTCGTGTCTCGCCCTGTTCACACACCGAAGCCATCCGCAGACCGTCACCGTCGTGAACGCGATAGGCATCGTGTTCGTCACCGCGCTGGAGTACGTACTGACCCCTCTGCTGCTGGCCCCCGTCATGGCGGCGTTGTACTGGCTGACCACCCACACCGGTCTCAAGACGGCACGCCTCTACAGTGTCACCACGGCAACGGCTCTGATGGCCGCGTCAGCGATCTTCGACCCCACGTACGCTTCTTCCCCCGTACCACGGTCCATCGGCTACTGTTTCTGGCTGCTGTTGCCGCTCGCCGCCGGCAGCATGACGAGGCTGCGGCGCGCCTACGTCGCCTCGGTGCAGGCCCGCGCCGAACATGCCGAGCGGACCCGGGACGAGGAGGCACGGCTGCGTGCCACCGAAGAGCGCATGCGCATCGCCCGCGAGCTGCACGACGTCGTAGCACATCATCTGGCCCTGGCCAACGCCCAGGCAGGCACGGCCGCCCACTTCGCGCTCACCAATCCGCAGCAGACGAAGGAGATTCTCACCAGCCTGACCGACACCACGTCTTCCGCGCTGCGCGAGCTGAAAACCACGCTGGGGCTGCTGCGCTACAACAGCGCCCCGGCCTCGGCATCACTGGAACCCTCTCCCGGCCTCGCCCGCCTGCCCGAGCTGGTTTCGACGTGTTCATCCGCAGGGCTCACCGTCACGGTCACCACGAAAGGCGAGCCCCGTCCGCTCACCTCCGGGGGAGACCTGACCGCGTTCCGGATCGTCCAGGAGGCACTCACCAACGCCACCAAGCACGCCGCCGCGGACTCGGCACACGTACATCTCGCCTACGAAGAATCCCGTTTGCTGATCACGGTCACCAACGACGAGCCGTACGGCACCGCCGATGTTGCCGCAGCCGCGCCGGGCCAGGGCTTCGGCATCATGGGGATGCGCGAACGAGCCCACACCGTCGGCGGCGAGTTCCGCGCGGGACCCCGCCCAGGAGGCGGCTTCGAAGTCTCCGCCTGCCTGCCGCTGCCACCCACCACACCCGAGGCGCCTTCGGAGGCCACGGATAATGCGACAGGAGAAGAAGCATGACCATCAGGGTGTTGCTCGCCGACGACCAGACCTTGCTACGGGCAACCTTCCGGATGCTGGTCGACTCCTGTGCGGACATGACCGTGGTCGGTGAAGCCTCCGACGGCGCGGAGGCGGTGGCCCTGACGCGCACCCACCACCCCGACATCGTCCTCATGGACATCCGTATGCCGGGCACGGACGGCCTCTCCGCCACGTCCGCCATCTGCGCCGACCCGGAACTGTCCGCCACCCGCATCCTCATCCTGACCACCTTCGAGACCGAGGACTACGTCGCCCAGGCCCTGCACGCCGGTGCCAGCGGCTTCCTCGGCAAGGACGTCACCACCGACACCCTGCTGGCCGGCCTGCGCACGGTGGCCTCCGGCGAGGCCCTTCTGTCCCCCACCGCCACCCGCACCCTCATCGCGAACTTCCTGCTGACACCCGCCCCCGACGCGCAGCTCACATCTGCCCACCACCTGTCGGAACTCACCGCTCGCGAACGCAAAACGATGGCCATGGCCGCCGAGGGCAAGTCCAATACCGAGACCGCCGAGACACTCACCCTCAGCCCGCTGACCGTACGCACCCACATCTACCGCGCGATGGCGAAACTGGGCGCCCGGGACCGCGCCCAACTGGTCGTGATGGCCTACCAGACGGGCCTGGTGCAGGTGAATCCGCTCACACCCTGACCCGCGACCGGCACCCGGTCGAACACCGGGCGGGCAAGCCCGAATGGCGTTGTTCACGAGTTTGGGCAGCATTTGTTCACCACTTAGGACGGCACCTGCCTTGGCACTGTTCGATTTGCCGCTTGGGCCTTGGTACTCCTTTACGGACGGAAGGTGCGGCGGTAGGTGTCGGGTGGGACACCGACGCTGCGGTGGAAGTGGCGGCGCAGGGTGGTGGCGGTGCCCATGCCGGTGGCCGCGGCGATGGTGTCCAAGGTGGCGTCGGTGGTCTCCAGCAGTTCCTGGGCGTGGCGAATGCGCTGGGTGTGGAGCCATTGCAGTGGCGTGGTGCCGGTGAGGTACTTGAAGTGGCGGCCGAGGTGACGCGAGCTCATGCGCGCCTGACGGGCCAGGTCCTCCACGGTCAGCGGCTGGTCCAGCCGCTCCAGCGCCCAGGGGAAGAGCTCGCCCAGGGGGTGGTTGCCCGGGGCGGGGAGGGGGGTGGAGATGAACTGGGCCTGGCCGCCGTCGCGGTGGGGTGGGGTGACCAGGCGTCGGGCGATCTTGTTGGCGTTGGCCGAGCCGTGGTCGAGGCGGACCAGGTGCAGGCACAGGTCCATGGAGGCGGCTTTGCCCGCGGAGGTGAGGACATCGCCGTTGTCGACGTAGAGGACGTCCGGATCGACGGTGGCCGCCGGGTGGCGCCGGGCCAGTTCCCGCGTGTGGGCCCAGTGCGTGGTGGCGCGCCTGCCGTCGAGCAGTCCTGCTGCGCCCAGGACGAAGGCGCCCGTGCACAGTGAGGCCACGCGGGCGCCGGCCTCGTGGGCCGCACGCACCGCCTCGACCAACTCGGCGGGCGGGTCGCGGTCGGTGTCGGCCCAACCGGGGACGATCACTGTGTCTGCGTGCGCGAGGTGGTCGAGTCCGTGGTCGGGTTGCAGGCGGAAGCGGTCGACGAGCACCGGACCGCTCCCGCAGAGGGAGAAGTCGTACCAGGGGTCCACGATGTGGGTCAGGTCGGCTCCGAAGACCTCGACGGCCACGGACAGTTCGTAGTGGAGCATGCCGTCGGTGACGGCCAGTGCAACAGCGGGCATGTCCGAAACTGTACGGGACATGTCGTTTCCGACGCTCGTGCGGGGCGTTGCCGGAGGGACAGGATGTGGATGTCAGGCCGCAGCGGATCGACCTCGCAGCGGGCGTTCGAGTACACGGGAGAGTTTCATGGGGTCAGGTCAGCTGGTGACGGTGTTCGGCGCCTACGGTCACACCGGGAGATTCGTGGTCGCGGAGCTGGTCGCGCGTGGGTTCGTCCCGGTGCTGTCCGGGCGCAACATACAGATTTTGGAGGAGATGGCCCACGAACACGGGCTGGAGGCCCGGGTGGCGTCGGTCGAGGACCCGGCTTCGCTGGAGCGGGCCCTGGCGGGCACGGCGGCGGTCATCAACTGCGCCGGCCCTTTCGCATCAACCACCGGCCCCGTCATCGAAGCCGCGCTCCGCGCGAAGATCCCCTACCTGGACGTGGCCGCCGAGCTCGAGGCCAACCTCGACACCTTCGCCCGCTACCGCGAGCGGGCCCGGGACGCGGGAGCGGTGATCGTCCCGGCCATGGCCTTCTTCGGCGGCCTCGGCGACCTGCTGACCACCGCGGCGATGGGCGACTGGACCGAAGCCGACGAGGCACACATCGCCTATGCGCTCAGCAACTGGCACCCCACCGCCGGTACCCGACTCTCGGGCGCGGTCTCCCGCGAGCGGCGCGGCGACCACCGCCTGCGCTACAGCGGCGGACAGTGGGAGCGCCGCACCGACGCCGCGCCCACCCTGGAGTGGACCTTCCCGGAACCGGTGGGACCCCGGCCGGTGATCGGGGAGTTCACGATGGCGGACGTCGTCACCGTCCCCCAGCACCTCTCCATCCCCGATGTGACCACCTACATGAGCGCCGAGGCGGCCCGAGACGTCGCCGCCCCTCACACGCCGGCCCCGGCCGCCGCCGACGAGCGCGGGCGCTCGAATCAAACCTTCCTCGTCGACGTCGTCGTCCGCTCCGGCGGAGCCGAACACCGGGCCACGGCCAGTGGCCAGGACATCTACGCCGTCACCGCGCCCCTCGTCACCGAGGCCCTCGAGCGCGTCCTGACCGGCCGCACCAAGACCGTCGGCGTCGTCTCCGCCGGCGAGATCTTCGACGCCCTCGACTTCCTGCACGCGCTCGACCCGCACATCACACTCGACCTGCACCCGCAGAAGCAGAACGCCTGACCCAAGCCGACCATCCTGCCGGGCACGTGCCCTCAGCGAGCCGCGGCATTGGTGTCGGAGTCCTCGTTCGATTGCCTCACCTGCACGGGTGCTGCCCGAAATCCTGAAACGCTGCCTGAACTGGTGAACAAAGCCACCCGAAGACGACGCACCCCGCCCGAGAAGCCGACCTCACCTCGCTACGTCTTCGCAGCCGGCTCCAGCCCTGAGAGCGCGCAACACGATCATGACCGGCACGTTAGCCGGTCATACACCCGGACCGGACCGGCTGACTCGAGCAGACCGGGCGCGGCCGATACGCGGCGTCTCCGGCCACAAGGCGTCACCCTTCCGGTGGCGGATCAGCCCCTACGGCCCGTGGCGATGGTGATGGTGATGGTTCACCGCCGCAGACGCTCGTCGCTGTCCCCCGCAGCCGCCATGCCCCGGGATACACTGCTCCACCCTGACTGGAGGTCACCTGAGTGTTCCCCGCACGGGTACTTGCCGGTGCTCCGTCGGCCCTGGTGATTCTCGCCCTGACCGGCTGCTCTTCCCACTGGGGCTGCACCGACACGACTGCGGAGCGCGGTGAGGCCGGTTTCAGGGTGCAGGTCGAGGACACATCCGGGCGTCCTCTCGGCGTCACCGCCGAGGTCGTTGACTGGCGCCTCGAACCCCACCCGCAGGTACCCTCCGAAGGTGACAAGGTCCGCTTCCACTACCGCTTCGACGGCGCCGATGAGGGATTGGACCCCGCAGTGGACGCCTGTGCGGTCGATAAGGAGCGCGTGGCGCTGGGGTGTCGGACGGTCCATTCGTCCCAGGCGTTCTGGCCGGACGGTGACCGCACGGGCGACGACTGGCTCGCCGTCGAGCACCCTGAGCAGGTCGCCGGAGTGCTATTGATCCCCAATGACCAGTCCCACAGCAGACGAACCTGCGCGCAGGACATCAAGGACGGTGGCGGGCCGCATCCTCCGGAACCAGCCGGCAGGGGAGACCAACTGTGAGCCGTCATTCATTTGGTGAGCCGACGAGGGCTGCGTCAGGTCGTACGGGTCCACCCCGACCTGGTCACCGGCATCAGGTGTGACCGGCCCCGGTGGCACGCCCAACCGTGAGAACGCGATGTGGCCCCGGCATGGCGTCCGCGAGCAGTGCCGCCAGAATGGGCCCGGGACCAGGACAGGCCGGTCTTCTGGTCCGTGCGGTCCGAGAGGACCGGCGTCGGGGCGTCCCCGGCCCGCAGACCGGACACTCCCTCGGACCGCACATGTTCGGCAGTCAGTCGGCGAGCCTCCCGATGCGGACCTTCCACACCTCCGGGCCCTCCTCCAGGTACTCCCAGGTGAACTGGCCGGCGTGCTCGGCGGCGAGCTGGTAGTACAGCGGCTTCGGGTCGTGATCGTTGACCAGGACGAACTGCTCGTCGGCGGCGAGCGCGCCGTAGGTGGTGAAGATCAGTTCGTGTCGGCGTGCGGGGATCTCCTGGCGGACGTCCAGTACGGCACTGGCCATGTTCTTCTCCTCGATTGACGGGACGGAAACAAACGGGACTTCGCCCCCCGGCAGGCGGGCGAGGTAGTGGAGCAGACCGTTGATCCGGTCGGCGGCGCGTGGGTGGTCGGTGTGCAGCGCCGCCCACGCGTGGCCGGCCAGCCGGCCGGCGGGTTCGACCTGGCCGGCTTTGCCGAGGGCCCGCAGTCCGCGCACCAGCAGGTCGACCGCCTCGGCCACCTCCGCCTCCGCACTCCCGCTCCGGGGCGCGGACGGCCCGGCGGCCGTCCTGGCGTGCTGGGCGGGCACCTTCGGTCCGGTCATCGTCGGCTCCCTCTTGGCTTTGCACAGCTCCAACTTGTTTTTACAATATCACCTGTCAAAACTAACCACGCCGGCCGGCGTCATGGAACGACGGCAGAAGACAGGAAGGTGCCGCCCGATGAGTGTGGAGACCGTGGCCGAGGCGCTGGAACGCGAGCATCACGAGATCGACGAGGGCATCGAAAGGTTCGCCGCCGGGCTCGCCGCCGGCAAGCCCGACCTTCGACCGCTCACTCGCGCGGTGGCGGCCCTGCGCCGGCACATCTATCTGGAGGAGGAGTTCCTCTTTCCGCCGTTGCGGGCGGGAGGTCTGGTCATGCCCGTGTTCGTGATGGTGCGTGAGCACGGGCAGATGTGGAACATCCTGGACGCGCTCGGCGGCGAAGCGGGCGACGGCCCCGTCGCGGACCTCCTGCGGGAGCTCCAGGAGCAACTGGACGCTCACAATCAGAAGGAGGAGCGGATCCTCTACCCGCAGACCGAGCGGGTCCTGACCGAGACGGAGAAGGCCGGGTTGCAAGAGCTGCTGGAGACGGGGCGAACCCCCGAGGGATGGGTCTGCGAGGCGCTCCGGCCCTGACCACGCACCACGCCGTGGGGGGGGGGGGGGGGGGGGGGGGGGGGGGGGAGAGGGAGGGGGGGGGGGGGGGAGCTCTCCCCCCCCCCCCCCCCCCCCCCCCCCCCCCGCCCCCCCCCCCCCCCCCCACCCCCCCCCTCTCCCCCCCCCCCCCCCCCCCCCCCCCCCCCCCCTCCTCCCCCCCCCCCCCCCCCCGCCCCCCCCCCCCCCCCCACGCAGGCTCACATCCCCTTCACTCCCCCTGTGGCGGAAGGGCGGCGATCAGAGGATGGTCGCGCTCGATCAACCCGATTCCTGCCGCACCGCCCGGCGACCCGAGAGCGTCGAAGAACTCGACGTTCGCCTGGGTGTACTCCTGCCACTCGGCCGGCACGTCCTCTTCGTAGAAGATCGCCTCGACCGGGCAGACCGGCTCGCACGCCCCGCAGTCCACGCATTCGTCGGGGTGGATGTACAGCGACCGCTGCCCCTCGTAGATGCAGTCAACCGGGCATTCCTCGACGCAGGCCTTGTCCTTCACGTCCACGCACGGCTGCGCGATCACGTAAGTCATGGGCGCACCTCCTCATGGCCTGAGGCCACTAGTTTTTACCAATGATATCTGTAACAAATAAGATGGCCCGTTCGGGGCACGATCAAGAGTGTCCGATCGATCCGATGTCGGCACCCCAACAACGGATCGTCCTCGTTTACACCACATACGTTGGGTAGAATCGATCTCATGAGTGAGCGGACGTTGCATGATCCAGTAGGCGCTCCCGCCGTGGGCGACAGCCGGGGCCGCGTACTCGACGTGCTGCGCGCCACGCCCGGAGGGGTCGGGGTCCGGGAGATCACCGAGCAGACGGGGCTGCATACCAACACGGCCCGGTTCCACCTCGACACCCTGGTCAAGGAGGGACTCGCCGAGCGCGACACCGGGGCGCGGGGCCGGCCGGGCAGGCCCCGCAGCGTCTACCGCGCCACCACCTCCCCTCAGGCTCCGGCAGGCCGCCGCAGCTACCGGCTGCTCGCCCTTATGCTCACGGGCCTCGTTACCGAGGCGCTCCCGCAAACGGCGGAGGCCGGGGTCAACGCCGGTGAGGCATGGGGCCGTTATCTCGCCGACACACCCTCGCCCACCCAGCCCGTCGACACCGGGGAGGCCCTCCGGCGGCTGACCCAAGTGCTCGCGGACGTCGGCTTCGCCCCCGGCCCCGTCGAGGACCGTCCGGGCCCCGTGCTCCCGCTGCACCACTGCCCGTTCCGGGAAATCGCTGTGGAACACCGCGACGTTGTGTGTTCCCTCCATCTGGGCCTCATGCGAGGTGCGCTGAAGGAAGTACGTGCCCCCCTGGACGTGGACCGGCTGGACCCCTTCGTCGAGCCCTCACTGTGCCTGGCCCACCTCACTCCCACGAAGCAACGCCGGCCGGATCAGGGTGCCTGACCACACGTGGGGCGGCTGCCCTGCGGCCCTACGCACACGCCTCCCGCGGGAGCGCTGTCCTCGGCCGAACCCTCCTCGTCAGGCCTGAGCGGGCCGCCCTCCCACTCAAGGACACGCCACCGCCTGGCGAAGGGAAGCGGAGAGGACGACAACACCGGTGTCTGCGCAGCGCACAGCTCGATGCGCAAGCCCCGTCGAGGTTGACCGCTCGCGCGGCCACCCAATGCGGAGGGCCGCGCCATGACCGGCCATCGCCACTGTCGCCGCTCCCGTATCGGCGACCACGGCCATCACGAGGATGTCCACCGTGTGGTGGAGAAGGGCTGGACCCCGGCCGAGCATCGTTCGCGCTCCTCCGGGCCCGGACACCCAGCCGTGATCGCGGAGTCCGGGCACCGACTCACGACGGCATTCCGGTGAGCAGTGGATCTGGTGGAGTCGGGGGTTCACGGTGAAGGTGCCCTCGCAGATCGGGCAGGTGTGGGCAGCCAGGCCGCCGGTGGGCGGCGCTCTTCTCTTGCAGCGGGGAGAGCAGTAGATCCGTCTCGGGCTCGGCATGACGTCGCCTTCGGAGACTGGGCGGTTGGCGGGTCTGAGGGCGAGCTGTTCGTCGTTGTGGGTGGGGTCAGGAGACTCGTGCGTTGACTCCCGTGCTCATGGCGGCGGCCTGGTTCCGGGAACTCGACCCGCGCCACGGTGCCGGACCTATCGGCCGGTACGAGGGCGCCAACGGCACGCAGCACCTGCGTGCTCGGCCGACGCGGGTCGCCTTCCCGGTCCAGCCGGACACGGCCATCCCCCTCGCGACTGGCCGGGAAGGCACGGGCACGACGGTGCCGGAGCCGACCCTCCGGGTGGATACAGCTGAGGAAGCCGTGTCCGGTTTCTCGAGCTCGGATGAACCCGCGGCGCCCGCTTCACGTCATGGGGAAAGGACAACTCGGTACCTGGGAGGAACTTCCGGCATGACGGAACCACTTACGATCGTGATCACCGGTGCGAGTTCGGGCATCGGGCTCGCCGCCGCGGAACAACTCGCCGCCCGGGGTGACCGGGTCGTCCTGGTCGGCCGCGATGAGCGTCGTCTGGCGGTCGCCGTCGAGCGGGTTCGGGCAGCCGGGCGCGGGCCCGAGCCGGGGCATTTCCAGGCCAACTTCGAACGGCTGGCCGACGTACGGGCACTCGCCGATCACCTGCTGTCCACGTACCCGAAGATCGACGTGCTGGCTAACAACGCCGGCATGGTCGCGATGTCCTATCGGCGCACCGTGGACGGCTACGAGGCCACCATCCAGGCCAACCATCTCGGACACTTCCTGCTCAGCAAGCTGCTGCGGGAAAGGCTGCGCGGGGGCAGGATCGTGAACACCTCGGTGCGTCCCGGCCCCCAAGTGCGGCTCGAACCGGATCAGTTGGACCGTGACGGGCAGCGTTACCGCGGCATAGCCGCCTACCAGGCGTCCAAGGCGGCCAACGTGCTCTTCGCGATGGAGGCGGCGCAGCGTTGGCCCGACATCCTGAGCCTCAGCCTGCATCCCGGCCTGGTCCGGACCGACATCGGCCGCGACACGGCACTGCGCTTCGTCTTCCGCTACGCGCCGTTCCTGATCAGCCCGGAGAAGTCGGCCCGACGCCTGCTACGACTCGCCACGGCGCCGGCCGACCAGCTGAGCAACGGTGCACTCCACGGCCCAGGCGACCCCATCCGGCCGAACCCCCGTATCTTCAACGCGGACAACGCGGCGCGGCTCTGGAAAACCTCGGAAGCCGCCATCGCCGATTCGGCACCGTAGCCGTCTCGTACCGGACGATTCCCGGGCACCGGGAGGCCGACCTCATCCTTGGCAGGGTCCACAGGTCCTCCCATCGGCAGGCTCGTCGAGCGATCCAGCATTTCTCCTCCCTCGTGCACCTGCCCCTTCCCCCGGACATGAAGAACTGGACGCTCCGGCCGCCGATCTGAACTGCCGACCACGCAAAACACTCGGCGGGGAAAGCCCCGGCCGAGCGCCTTGCCGAGCTGCTGGTCACCGCCAGTTGATCACTTGTGTTGCGACGACCCTGGAACGCACCCAGGAGACACAGGGGCCGAACGCTGCGTGGGCGGAGGTCAGTCGTCGTACGACAGGCCGTGCCCGGAGCGGAAGAGGACCCTGGTCGGGTCGTCGACCCGCTGGATGGGCACGGGCAGTTTGCCGCGCGGCTCGACCCGGCCGGCGATCACCCGGGCGGCGGCACGCAGTTCGACCTCGGTCCAGCAGTAGGAGACCAGTGAGGCCGGGACGTCGCCGAGGTGTGCGATGTCGTAGGGGTTGCGCACCGCGAGGTGGACGACGGGGATGCCCGTCGCGAGCAGGCTGGACACCAGGGTGCGCTGGGCGCTGGTGGCGCCGACGTTGTCGGTGGTGACCACCACCGCGTCCCGTCCCCGTGCGGCGGCCACGGCCTCGTCGATCTTCGCCGCGTCGGGCGTCCGGCCGGTGGCGAGGTGGGTGGTGCTGTAGCCCAGTTCGTCGAAGGCCTTGGCCAGCTCGGGCACCGTGGTGCGGGTGTCGTCGGTCGGGAAGGCCGGGCTGGCGCCGACCACGAGCAGCTTCCTCTGCCTGCGGCGCAGCGGGAGCATCTCGTCCTCGTTGACCAGCAGGGTGGTGGTGCGGGCGGCGATCCGGGCGGCGGCGAGCCGGTGCCTGCGGGCGCCGACGACCCGGTCGACTTCCTTCGGGGAGACGTAAGGGCTGCCGCCGAGCAGGCCGACCTTGTCCTTGACCCGCAGGATGCGCAGGACCGACTCGTCGAGTCGGTCCTCTGTGATCTCTCCGCTGCGGACGGCGGCCAGGACACCGTTGTAGGCGACGTCGATGTCCGGCGGGAACAGCAGTTGGTCGGCGCCGGCCTTGAGGGCGAGGACGGGCACGCGGTCGTCGCCGTACTTGGTGCGTACCCCGCGCATGTTGAGGGCGTCGGTGACGATCACGCCGTCGAAGCCGAGTTCGTCGCGCAGCACGCCCTGGAGGATCGTGGGTGACAGCGTGGCGGGTTCGTTGCTGGGGTCGAGCGCGGGAACCTGGAGGTGCGCGGTCATGATCGAGTCGACGCCGGCGGCGATCGCGGCCTTGAAGGGCGGGGCGTCGATACGGTCCCACTCCTCGCGAGTGTGGGTGATGACGGGCAGTCCGGTGTGGCTGTCCTCCCCGGTGTCCCCGTGGCCCGGGAAGTGCTTGGCGCAGGCGACGACGCCGGCTTGCTGGTAACCCGTCACCTGGGCCGCCACCATGCGAGCGACCTCGCGGGCGTCGGCGCCGAAGGAGCGGACGTTGATGATGGGGTTGGCCGGATTGACGTTGACGTCGGCGACCGGGGCGAAGTTCTGACGGATGCCCAGGGTGGCGAGTTCGCTGCCCGATATCCGTCCGGCGGTGCGCGCGTCGGAGAGCGAGCGGCCCGCGCCGAGCGCCATCGCGCCCGGCAGCTGGGTGGCGCCGCTGCCGATACGGACGTTGGCCCCGTGCTCCTGGTCGATGGAGATCAGGGACGGGATGGGGGTGGGCAGGGCGAGCGAGGCCCGCTGCACACCGTTCGTCAGGTCCGCGATCTGACGGGGGTTTTGGATGTTGTTCGTCCAGCCGGAGAAGTAGATGACACCGCCGATGTGGTACTTGGCGATGAGCTCGGCCACGGTGCGGACGCCGAGTTCCCTGAGGTTGCGGTCCTGGTCGAACTGGCTGGGAGAAGTCGCCGACGTGCCGTAGAAGTACGGCACGAACAGCTGGCCGATCTTCGCCTCGACGCTCATCCTGGAGATGATCTTCCTGAGGCGGCTGTCGCGCTTGTGCGCGACCGCCGGGGTGGCCGTCCCGCCCACGACGCCCGTTGCGCTCGCAGCGACCACGGTCGCGGAGGCGAGAACGGTTCTTCTGGACAGACTCCGGTCCTGCATGCGGACATGCTCCTTCCAGCCTTGCTCAGCAAGGGAGTTGAAGGAAACGTGAAGTACTCCGAACAGCGGGAAACCTAGCCCGCGGATCCTGAGGCGTGCAAGAGGTCTAGACACAATAGGTCTAGACAAACAGAGGGGTCTCTCCTGCCGTATGCGGGGGATTCCCGTGCTGGGTGATACGGGAAGACACGCCGCTTCCGGTGTTGCCGTGCGACGCGCCCGAAATCCAGGACAGGGTCAATCCGGCGACAACGGCGTCGCGGTCGATACCGGCTGCGAGGGTGCTGGACGCCGTCGCTGCGGCCCGGCCCGCCCCGGATCTCGTACGCGGCCTCGTCACCTCCGGCCCTGCGCGCAGCTCAGTTCCCCGCATCCGTCAGTACGGATTCCAGCAGGCCGAGGTTCGCCAGGACCTCGGCCTGCTGGGCTGCGCTGAGGCCCGCGGTGGTCAGCCGCTCCATTTCCGCCCACGCACTGTCCACCTTCTCCCGCAGCGCCCAACCGGCTTCGGTCGCCTCGACGATCACCGCGCGCCCGTCCGTGGGCGACGGGCTGCGGCGTACGAGCCCCGCCTTCTCCATCCGGGAGATGCTGCGCGCCATCGTCGGAGCATCCGAATCGACCGCCTCGACGAGGTCGACCTGCCGCTGCGGACCCTGGCTCCACAGGACCATCAGCACGAGTTCCTGCCCCGGATGCAGCCCGCTCTCCCGCAGCAGCCTGCCCGCGAGCGCCTTGTGAAGCCGGGCCACCCGGAAGATCGCATGGCTGACCGGTCTCGCTCCCAGGGACACGACCTGCCCTGTCGCACGTTCTCGCATGCCGTGATCGTACCCCCGAGAAAAGTTGGCCGGACAAGGAATAGGCTCCGTGCGGTCAGTTGTTCGGCTAACTGTCTGACTGTTCCGACTCATCAGGAGAACCCCATGTCCACTGCGTTCGAGCCCGTGGTCGCCGGCAGCCTGAAGCTGCACAACCGGGTCGTGATGGCCCCGATGACCCGCAGCCGCGCGAACGGCACACTGCCCACGGCCGACACGGCGACCTACTATGCCCAGCGCGCCTCCGCCGGTCTGGTCATCACCGAGGGCATCCAGCCGTCCGCGATCGGCCAGGGCTACCCCTTCACACCTGGTCTGCACTCGGCCGAGCAGGTCGCCGCGTGGCAGCAGGTGACCGACGGCGTTCACGCGGCCGGCGGGACGATCGTCGCCCAGCTCATGCACACCGGCCGCATCGGCCACCCGAGCACCACGGAGGCCGTCGGTCACGGGGCGCTCACCCCCGTCGGCCCGTCGCCCGTCAAGGCGGCCGGCCAGATCTTCACTCCGACTGGGCCGCAGGAGCATGTCGTGCCCGACGAACTGACGGAGGAGCAGATCACCGCGACGATCTCCCACTTCGCCGACGCGGCAGGCAACGCCGTCGCCGCCGGATTCGACGGCGTCGAGATCCACGGCGCCAACGGTTACCTGCTCCACCAGTTCCTGGCCACCAACGCCAACCAGCGCACCGACCGCTGGGGCGGTTCGCCCGAGAACCGGATCCGCTTCGCCCTGGAGGTCACCCGGGCCGTCGGGGCGGCCATCGGCGCCGACCGCACCGGCATACGGCTCTCCCCCGCCAACGGCCTGGGAGACACCACCGAGGACGACCACTCCACGCTCTATCCCCTGTTGGTCACCGAGCTCGACACGATCGGACTGGCCTACCTCCACCTCGTGGAGGCGGGTGACACTTCCCTGACGCCGGCGCTGCGCGCCGCTTGGTCCGGCACCTTCATCCTCAACGCGGCCGACGGCGACACGGCCGGGCAGACACGCCGCCTCGGCCTCGTCACCAGCGGCCAGGCCGACGCCGTCTCCTTCGGCCGGCTGTACATCTCCAACCCGGACCTGGTCGCCCGGCTCGCGGCCGAAGCCGAACTCGCCGAACCTGATCTGAGCAAGGCCTACGGCGGCGACCACCAGGGCTACACCGACTACCCGACGCTCGCCGGCACCCTGCCGGTGCTCTGAACGACGACGCCGGCGCCTGCGCACAAGGCGACACGACCCTGTGCTCCTGCACCCTCAACGCCCACGAGGCCAGGCTCTGAGCCTGACGGACATACCCGAGCCTGAGGTGGGACCTCGGTCAGATCAAGGTCCGCGTCGAGCAGATCGCCGTCACCCACTCGACCGGAAGATTCGCAACGGCCATCTCGCCGAGATGCTGCCCCTGCCACTGCCCGTGGTCATCGGCAGGGGTGGCGCCGGACCGCTTCGCCGACTCCGAAGCCTTCGCCGCCGTCGCGGTCACCCTCACGACGGTGCCGGTCGGGGTCGGCCACCGGCTCGCCGCGACCCTCGTCACCTCGGCCGAGATCGCTCAGCGGGTCATCGTTCCCGAGCCATGAGCGACGCGGTAGTGGAGGTGGACGAATCTCGAGCTGAAGGTGCGGGTCCCGACGAGTTCGAGATCCACCCGGCGCTCGTGCCGGGGGAAGAACGGAATGCCACCGCCCACCAGCACCGGGTAGACCATGGCCCGGTACTCGTCGATCAGACCCGACGCGGCCGCCTCGGCGGCGAGAGTCGCGCCGCCGATCGCGATCTCGCCCTCCCCCGGCTCGGCTCGCAACCGTTCGATCTCCTCGGCAAGCCCGCCGGAGGCCAGGCGGGCATTGCCCTGCACCGCCGACAGCGTGGTGGAGAACACCACCTTGGGGAGCGGCTTCCAGAGCGCGGCCCACTCGAGCTCCGCGTCGTCGAGCGGTGCCTCCTGGCCGGCGGTCTCCCAGTACAGCATCGTCTCGTACAGCCGTCGTCCCAACAGGTGGACGTCGACCTGTCGAATCTCGTCGATCCAGAAGCGGAAGACCTCCGGATCGGGCGCCGTCCAGTCGAAGCCGCCGTCCGGTCCGACGATGTAGCCGTCGAGCGAGACGTTCATCGAATAGGTCACGCTGCGCATCAGTCGTCCTCCTTGGTACTGGCTCGACAGTACGACCGCCGGACACGGCAGGACTCATCGCGGCACGCGAGCATCCGTCGGTTTTCCGCCCGCGGGCACGAAGGCGAGGGCGACGAACCGCGTGGCCGGGTCCGGTCACCAAGCACTGATGACCGGCGGGCACGTCCGCCTCGGCCTCCGTGTCCGGCTCCCTCCGTGGTGGCGAGGTACCTCACCGCGCCCCGGCGGAAGCCGACGGCGCCTTCAGACGACGCGACCGAAGTACGTGGCCGGTCCCCGCGCCCGATGCCCGGGGCCGGCTTCCGCCCGGTCGGCGGCTCCCACCCGGGCGACGGCGGGCATTCCGTTTTGTCCTCTGGCCGACGCGCGTAGACCGCGGGCATCATCTGTCTGCACCGCCTGCACAGCCGTCCCCAGGAATCATGGCCCACGCCGCAGGAAGGTCCCACATGAAGACCCTCAAGGCCCTGAAGCTCCGCTCGGTCCTGACCGCTCTCGCCCTCGTCATCGCCCCCGGCGTCGCCGTGGTCGGCACCGCCGGCGAGGCCTTCGCCGTCACCAAGATCAGTCACGCCACCGCGACCTCGATGTTCCGTGAGGTCGGCATCACCTGGTCGTCGTCCGGCAACTGTTCCAACCGCAACAACTCCACCTGCACATCCTTCGAGCAACTGAATCTGGCCACGGCCCAGGGCGCGCAGACCCTCAAGCGGGCCAGCGGCTGCGCCTTGAACATCACCGGCGGCACCGAAACCGGGCACGCCTCCGGTACGTACTCGCACTGGAACGGCTACAAGCTCGACTACAGCAAGTACACCTGCGTCGGGAACTACATCAAGAACAACTTCACCTACATCGGCCTGCGTGGCGACGGTTCCCCGCAGTGGCGCTCCGGCTCCGGCAACATCTACGCCGACGAGGGCAACCACTGGGACGTCCTGTACTACAACTGCGGCGGCTGCTGAGCCCGTCCGGCGTCCGGCTCCGAGGCTCCTCCGGCGGCCGGCATCGTCCCGCCGGAGGAGCCGTCCCCGCCGGGTTCACACTGCTCGGCGGGCGCTCAGCGGTGTTCGTACGGTACCCGCGGGAGTGGATCGCCTGGCCGCGGTGCGAAGCCGTTGCTGCCGACTCGTCCGGTCTCCCCCCTGTCGGTGAGCCCGGCAGCTGACCGTTCGTGGCCGGCGACCGTCTGCTGCTGTACACCGACGGCGTGAGCGGAGCCCGTGACCGCGACAACGAGTTCTTTCCACCGGCGCATGCCACGGAGCGGGTGGCATGGACTGTGTCCTGGCGATTGGGCATCGTGGCCAGGGGAACCCGGCACGACATGATCTTCCGAGGCGTCCTGCGGGTCACGCAGTCGGGGCGAGCAGAGTGAGAGGGACTGGGATGACGGAGCAATTCGCCGTTGGAGACCACGTGCGGTGGAACTCCGAGGCCGGATTCGTCGAGGGCGTCATCGTCAGGAAGCACACGCACGACGTGCAGTACAAGGGGCACACGCGTCGCTGCTCGAAGGAGGATCCCCAGTACGAGATCAAGAGTGACAAGACCGACCACGTCGCCATGCACAAGGGGGGAGCCCTGACGAAGGTGTAGTCGGTACGGGTCTCCCTGGCGGAATGTTCGAGGCGGCGGAATGTGCGGGGCAGAGCGATGACGGACCGCGTCTTCACGATCGGGCACTCGACACGCAGCTTCGACGAGGTGCTCGGCCTGCTGCGAGGGAACGGGGTCACCTGCCTGGTCGACGTCCGGTCGTTCCCTGCGTCCAGGAAGCACCCGCAGTGGAACCAGTCGGCCGTCGTCGACGCCTTGCCACCCGACATCGGGTACCGCTGGATCCGCGAACTGGGGGGCCGACGTCACACGCCGAAAGGTGTGCCGAGCGTGAACGGAGCATGGCAGGTCAAGGCGTTCCGTGACTACGCCGACTACATGGGCACCGACGCGTTCGCGAAAGGGCTCGCCGAACTGCGGGAACTGGCTGGGCACGAACGGCCCGCGATCATGTGCAGTGAAGCGGTGCCGTGGCGGTGCCATCGTCGGTTGATCACGGACGCGTTGATCGTCTCCGGCGTGGAGGTCGTACACATCATGTCGAACACGTCGGCGAAACCGGCCGCCCTGACTCCCCATGCGCAGGTCAGCAACGGCTCTCTGACCTATCCCCCGCCCCGCTGATGCCCGCACGGACCTGGCCGAGAATGTGCGGACCTGCACGAGACGTCCTCGGACGCGGCGCTCAGCGCGAATCTCCGGTTGCGCGACGTCCCGTGCCCCGGGCTCAGCCCGGGTCCGTGAGGTTCCGGCTCAGCCGAGGGGGTTGCTGGTGTCGCGCAGGGTGGTCAGGACGGGCGCGTACATGCGGGTCTTGATGGTGCCGAGGGTGTCGCCGGCCTTGTTCACCTGCGCCTGGGCGATCTCGATGGCGGTGGAGCGCACGGCGTCCTCGCTGACCGCCTGGTCGACGATGCCGGCGGCGGCGGCGTCGGTGCCGCCGTAGCGGCGGGCGGTGAGCATGGACTCGTGTGCGGTCTGCGGGGCCAGCCGGGACTGGATGAGCGCGGCCATGCCGGGGGTGAAGGGGATGTTGATGTCCGCTTCGGGCAGGCACCAGTAGCCACGGTCGGCGCGCATCACGCGGAAGTCGTGGGCGAGGGAGAACATCGCGCCGGCGGCGAAGGCGTGCCCTTGCAGCGCTGCCACCGTGACGACCGGCAGCGACAGCAGCCTCGCGAACAGTCCATGAACGGAGACGACGTAGTCCTGGTGCTGGTCGGCGTGGGCGAACAGCCAGTCCAGGTCGAGCCCGTTGGAGTAGAACTTACCGGTGGCGGTGGTGACCAGGGCGCGGGGGCCTTCCGCCTTGTCCACCTCGTCGAGTGCGGCATTGACGCCGGTGAGCCAGTCGGGGTGGAAGCGGTTCTCTCCGTCTCCGAGGTCGAGGACGAAGACGTTGTCGTGGCGGTCGAGCGAGTGCATGGTGGCTCCTTCGAGCTATGGAGGTGAAGCGGCGGGGCGGGCCACGGCCGGGGCTCGGGTTCGGCACCGCGGCGGTCGCGCAGGGCGTAGCGGAGCAGGTCGTGGATTTCGGCGGCAGTCGCCTCGATCGGCGCGGTGCTCTGATCGGCCCGGCACATGATCACCGCCTTCGGCCGCGGCGACGATGAACGTGCCGAACCGACGGCTGCGTTCCCCGGTCAGGCCGTGCCGCAGGAAGAGGGCCGTGAGGGCCTCCCCCTTCCTCACGGTTGCGTCGGCGACTCTCCCCACAAGATACCTGCCGGTAACTTATGGTGTAAGGCATAGCACATACAAGAGGGCCGGAACGGGTCGTTCCTTCGGCTCTGACAAACACCGCTCCGGCGCTGCCGCGCGCGCCGCTCTGACGGCGCCGCCGGGCGCGGCTGGGAGTGCAGCGGCGCCTCCTCGCCTCACGCGGCAGTGGCGGTCTTGTGTGCTCGACCGCCGGCGCACCCCGGCGTGAGCGGTCAGGTCGAGGTGACGGCCGCTCTGGCGAGGGCGGCGGTGTCCTGGGGCGTACCGTCGACCGGAATGGCCGCGCCCGCTTCGTCGTCGCCCAGGGGGTCGAGGTCGGCGAATTGTGTACGGAGCAGGTCGGGCGTCATGAAGTGGCCCTGTCGTGCGGTGATCCGTGCGGCGATCAGCTCAGGCGAGCCTTCGAGGTGGAGAAAGAACACGTTCGGCGCGGCAGTGGTCAGGCGGTCACGGTAGCGGCGCTTGAGCGCCGAGCACGTCACCACTCCTCCGCTGTCCGCATGTCCGGCCAGCCACCGCGCGACCTCATCCAGCCAGGGACGGCGGTCCTCGTCGTCGAGAGGTTCGCCCGCTCGCATTTTCGCCACATTGGCTGCGGGGTGGAAGTCGTCCCCTTCGGCGTACGGGACATCTAGGTGCCGTGCGAGCAGCTGGCCCACCGTGGTCTTTCCCGAGCCCGACACCCCCATGACGACGACCAGGTGAGCGGTGTGGTGAGACATCCAAGTCCTTCCTTCGGATGAGTGCCGCCTAGAGGTCGACGACCACCTTGACGTCGTCGGGTTGTGGTGTGAACGCCTCTGTCGCGCGCTCCAGCGGCACCCGCCGTGTGATCATCCGTTCAAGCCATGACAGGTCGGCTTCGGCCAGGGCGTCAGCGGCCTGACGGTAGTGACGCAGGTTGGCGTTGACCGAGCCCACCACAGCGTCGTTCTGCAGCACGATCTCCCGGTTGATGGCGCCGGCGTCCACGGTCATCCTGCGGCCGGCGGGTGACACACCGGTCAGGCATACCACTGCGTAGGGTGCGGTGCCCGTCAGCGAGGCGAGGACGGGCTCGTTCGCGCCCGTGGCTTCGATGACGACGTCCGGGCAGACGGCGGAGACGACCCGCTCGGCCTCCTCCGTGTGGTAGGCGGCACCCAACTCCCGGACCAGTACAGGCTTGAGTCCTTCGGTCACCCGGTCGAGGACATGCACCTCCAGCCCGCGCTGTGCCCCCAGGAGGGCGGCCAGTAGACCGATGGGCCCCGCCCCCATCACCAGTGCGCGTCGCGGCTCGAACCACGAACGGCCTCCGACTCGCTCCACCTGCTCCCACGCCTTCGCCACCACGGTGGCCGGTTCCATGAGTACGCCGACGCGCCGCAGATGCGGCTCCAGCTTCACCGCATAGTCGGCTTCCACACACCACACCTGTGCGCCATAACCGTCGATGTCCTTGATACCGCGTTCGGTGTAGCGGCCGTTGCGGCACATGTCGAACTCACCCCGGGCGCAGGCCCCGCACGGCTCGGGGTCCGGCCGACGCACCACCCCGGCAACGAGGTCACCGGCCGAGAACCCGCTGCCGTGCGGCGCCTGCCGCACCCGCCCGAGGGACTCGTGCCCCAGGACCAGCCGTTCGCGGCCCGGCGGAGCCCAGCCGTACTCCCCCCGGACGATCTCCCTGTCCGTTCCGCACACCCCCACTGCCAGGCCCTGCACCAGCAGCTCGCCGACAGCCGGGGCGGGGTCAGGCACGTCCCGTACCTCCAGGGAGTCCTTCTGGCCGGGCCGCACGGTCACTGCACGCATCACCCACCTCGTCCCTTCCGTCACGCGACGTCATGTCGTGCGCGCCGTCGAGTGAACCTGTCCCGCCTTACGTGTGTCCCGCTCAGACGTTTTCAGCACCCGTCAGGTGGGACGGAGAGCAGAGCGCGGCCCGGGACAGCGGCGCCCAGCGGGTGAGGCTCCTCCCGCGTTCTCCTGCGCTTCTGGGTGGAAGCTCGTCATGCCAGGTGGCCTCCACCGTCGGCCGCAGCACTCGGATCAGCCCTTCCGCGCCCCTGACCTGCATGAAGACGGCGGAGACGGGCAAGCGGTTGGCCTGTGACCGGGAGGGGTGCCATGACAACGACGGATCAGTCGGCCGGGCCGGCAAAGGAGGAGGAAGCCGCTTGCTGCGCACATCACGGCGGCCACGGCCCGGGGTCCGGTGCCGAGGTGCCGGAGTCCCCACGTGAGCGGGTCAACCGCCGCTGGAACGAGGTCCTGCAGGAGACGCGGGTCACCCAGACCGGCGTGCAGATCCTCTTCGGCTTCCTGCTGAGCGTGGCCTTCACTCCGCTGTTCCGGGAACTGGGGACGGTGGACCGCGTCATCTACGTCACCACCGTGGTCCTCGGCGCTTCGGCCACGGGTTCACTGATTGCACCCGTCTCCATCCACCGCTTCCTGTCGGGCCAGCGCATGAAGGACGACGTGGTGGAGGCCGCCTGTCGCCTGATGATGTGCGGCATGGTCCTGCTCGCGCTGACCATCGGCTGCACGCTGCTGCTGATCCTGCGTTTCGTGGTTCCCGGCGTCCTCGCCGAAGGACTCGTCGCCGGGGTCATGCTGTGGTTCGGCCTCTGCTGGTACGCGCTGCCCTTGCGGCTACGACGGCGCGCCGCTCGCCGTTCCGGAGGCGACGACGGACGGCGCACCTGAGCGCGGGTGGGCAGGGCGACGTGACCGAATGCCGGACTGCGCACGCGGGGGTACCGGCCGGAGTCCCTGGTCTGGCTGGAGGACTACCGGGCCCTGCCGCGGCAGCGATGGGCCTTCCCCGACCTTACCCAGATGGTCCGCTACGGCCACCTGCTCTTGCCGCCAGCCCCACGACCAGGGCCCATAGCGATCCACGACTGGAGTACCAACTGAGCGGCTGTCGGGTCGAGGGAGCGAGTTGTTGGAGGACTTCGACGGCGTCCGCTCCACCGTCATTGGGCCGACGAATGACGACGTCCTGACCTGGTTGACACGCGTTGACCCACGACACCACACTCGGTCAGGTGCACGTCAAAATCGGGGGGTCGGGTCAGACCGGTACACAGAGGCAGGTTCACTCCGCCCGTGGCGGGCTGAACACCCGCGACATCACCTGGGAGCGCCCTTCCTCGGCGCCTCCAGAGAATACGGACCGTCATCTCTGGGTGACCGTGACCCCGCCGGCCCCGGCGTCGGTCCGCACTCGCTCCCCCAGCTCGCCCGGCAAGCCCGGAAGCAACCAACGGCGCGAACGGCTTCTTCGGTCCCGGTCGTCCGCCCGCCCGCCGACAGGCCTTTCTCCCTCGCGGAAGGAACACCGCCCATGCTGTCCGCACTGTCCATGAGAATCACCGTCACCGCCCTTGCCCTCACCGGTCTGCTCGCGACCGCGCCTTCGGCGCCGGCGGCCGATCGGGACTCGTCCACGATTCCCGTAGCCGCCGCCGAGTCGCCGTCCCCAGGTGTCACCGCGAAGATGTCCGGCATCGTCGCCGACCGTCTCGGCACCGACCGCGAGGCACTGGTCGACGCCGTCTCCATGGACGTCCTCTCCCGGTCCCACGACGCACGGGGACTCGCCCCCGACGCCGCCGTCGCCAAGTTCGCCGACGAGGGCCGCAAGGTGGTCGTCGACGTACGCACCGTCTCGCGTGACTGGGCCCGTGGCGTTGCCTACGTGGAGGCATCGCGCGCGCAGCACGGCGAGCCGGAGGGCTGGCTCTACATAGCCCACCGTAAGGACGGGCGGTGGATCTCGGGCCTCGAAGGCGACCCCGAGTTCGCGGACCACGTGGCCCGGTCCCCGCTGGTCGGCAAGGCGGAACGGCGAACCATGACGGCGTACGCCGAGCACAAGGCGACACCTGAGACGCAGGCGTCGCCGACTGGGGCCCTGGCCAACACCAACGGGCTGCTGTTGCCCTGGATGCCCGACTACTACATGACCCTGACCGGTGGCCCGCACTCCCACGACAGCGCGACCGGCTACTGGAGCGCCCTCGACTTCGCCGGTGGCAACGCCAGCGGGCGAGTCCGTTCGTCCCGTGAGGGCACGGCGACCTCGATGTGCGGCCCCGGCGGCGGCTGGACCCGGGTGATCCACCCCGGCGGCTTCTCCACGGACTATTACCACATGTCGAACGCGACCTACTACAACGGCACGGCGATCTCCAGCAGTGCCCTGCTCGGCACCATCGGTACCGACACGTGTGCCGGCGGTTCCGCAACCGGGGCCCACGTGCACTGGAGTCTGCGCACGTACGACGCCAACTATGTCGGCAACTACACCTGGCTGAACGGCCGCACCATCGGCGGCTGGACATGGTGGAACGGCTCCAGCCAGTACTCCGGCTGCGCCACCCGTCTCGGCTACACGGCGTGCCCCGGCACGGCGATCTACAACCGCACCAGCTGACGAGCGCCCAGGCGCCTCCGCAGTGGGGGCGCACAGGGCTCTCAGCAACGCCAGCAGTCGCCACCCAGCCTGCTCGTCCGTCACGGCGTCACCTTCCAGCCCACCCATACAGGGAGTGAATCCCTCGGGTTGAACCGTGACGCCGTGATCACACACGCGTTTCCTCGGGTGGAGGGCGTGGCCCTCCAAGAAACTCCTGTGCGCCGCCTCGTACACGTCTGCGATCATCCCCGCATGGCGCACCGTCTCGAGTCGCTCGTCATCCGGCACACCCACCGCATTCCCTCTCCCCAGGGCCCCGCGGGCGAAGGGGCAAGCGCCGCACGGCAGTTCGACGCGGCGTTGACTTCCGTGGGCTTCAAGCTCTCGGCGGAGCTGCTGGAGCGGCTGTCCGGGCTGTCCCGGGCCGCGGTCGTGCACACGGCCGAGCGGACACTGCGCACCGTGAGCGAGATGGTGGGCGACCACGTCCGGCACAACTCGTACTTCATCGACTTTCCGGCAAATGTGCCGGACACCGAGGAATTCTGGATGCGGTGTGTGACGGAGGCGCTCGGCGACGACACGTCGCGGAAGAACGTGCTGACGCAGCTCGCGCACGGGGCGCTGGACCTGCTCCGCCTCCCCGCGTACGGCCGCTACCAGCACACCTACGAGGAGATGCTCGCAGCGCAGGACGAGCTGATCGCCTCGGCTGGCGACCGGGTGACCGTCCTGCACCTCGGGCGGGAGATGGACGACGAACTCACGTGCCTGTACCTCGCGTTGGCGGGCAGCACGACGCCACTGAGCGAGGACCACCTGAGCCACCTCAAGATTCTCGCCGAGCGGTGTGCGCTCGGCCCCCAGCCGGAGTCGATCCCGGTCCGGGAGAACCGGGCGGTCGTCAACGAGGCCCGTCTCGCTGCCGGCGCCGACCTCTTGCTGGACACCGTCACCGATGTGCTGCGGCTCGCCTGCGCGCTGTCGGGTGGCGACGTGACGCTGCGGGAGCCGACCCGGTTCGGGGCTCTCTCGCGGCCGGCCCGTCGTGCGCTGCTCGCGGGCCTCGACGCCGTGGTCGCGGCGAACCCCGCCAAACTGGCAGATGTGCACGCGCACCGCGAGCCCTTCAAGCGGCTCGGTGAGCGTCTCCACCCGCACGAGTACCCGCGTTGGCCGCACGCCGCCGATGTGTTCGCCGTGGCGCGGGGCGAGAAGGAAGCGCGGTCCTTCGACAGCCGCGTCGAGAAGCTGCTCGACGCGTTCGACGTCCTCGGTGCGGTACGCGTGCTGAAGTCCGCTCCCGGCAAGCTGTTCCGCGCCCTGGACCTCCTGCTGCGGATCGCCGCCGACCAGGAGCAGCGCGACGCGGTGGTGGCCGCGGCGGTGCAGGTCGCCCCCGAGGTCTCCGGCCGGGTCGTGCTGTCGGTCCGTGAGCACTTCCAGAACCGGGAGCGGGAGACCGGCGAACCCCGGATCTTCGTCAACCGCCGCGGCCGCGGCTGGGTCTCCACCGACGTCCGGCCGCCGGTCCCCGCCGCCGACCGCGATCGTCTGATCGGCGCCCTCGACGCCGAGATGCGCCGCAGGCTCCCCGCACCGGGTCGGCTGCTGCTCGACCCCGACATCCTCGACGTGGCGCTCCCCCTCAGCGGCAGGGCGACCGCGGCCGGGCTCGGTGTACTTCCGCGAGGCTCGCTCTCGACGGTCGACGGCGAGCAGTTGCGCTTCTTCGTGTACTGGAAGGAGACCGGGGACCGCACTGACTACGACCTCTCGGCGCTGCTTCTCCACGCCGACTACAGCACCGACTCCTGGCTCTCCTACACCTCTCTCACAGCTGTCGGGGGAGAGCACTCGGGCGATGTCACCGGAGCGCCCGACGGGGCCTCGGAGTTCATCAACCTCTCCCTGGACCGGGTACGCGGCGCATTCATCGTGCCGCAGGTCAACATCTTCGCCGGCGAGGGTTTCGAGGAGGCCGAGGAGTCGTTCTTCGGTTTCATGCTGCGTGACGGTGAGCAAAGGGGCCGGCCGTTCGAGCCGCGCACGGTACGTATGAAGTCGGAGCTTCGCGGGACGGGCCGAGTGGCGCTGCCCCTGGTGTTCCAGCGCGAGGACGACGGCCGGTGGCGCGCGAAGTGGCTGCACCTGTATCTGACGGGCATCTCGTCGGCCAACCGGGTCGAGGAGAACCAGGTGTCGGTGTCCAAGGTGGTACGCGCCGTCGTGGAACGCGAGTACCTGACGGTGCGGTACCTGATCGACCTGATGTCCGGCGACACCACGGCCCCGGAACTGTGGAGCGGCGGGCCGGTCCCGGACGCACCCGTGCTGTACATCGGTCTCGAACCTCCCGAGGGGCTGCATCCCGGCTCCCAGGTCATCACCCCTGGCAATCTGCGGGACTTGATCCCGGGCTGAGTGCTAGAGTTCACCCCGGCGAGGCCATGAAAGGGCTTCCTTCTCAACCTCTCCGACATTAGTTCTTTCGCTTTCCTCGCCCTCGACGTTCGCTTCGGGCGGCGCCTTCGGGCGCCGCCCGAGCCATTTCTCGCGACCTGTCGGCCCAGACCCGTGGCGCAGTGGACCGTCGCCCCTCGGAGCGGGTCTGAGGTCCCCCCGGGATGCGCGGAGTCGTCCAAGGCTGCGCACGCCGCACACCGTTCGATCGCCGCGCGCGACCATCTGCGTCGGCTTGTGCCTGGAGCACGAGGAGCAGCCCTGTCCCATACTTCCCGTCGCCGCCCGTAGCCCGTCCAGGGGTGCCTCACGTCGCTGACCGGCGTCCACGGATCGCCACCTCGGCGGGCCGCGGACCATGCTCGGCCACCACTACGCGGCGTATCCTGCCCGGGTGGGACTACGGTTCGAGACGCGCCGGTCCGACTCGCCGTGGGTCGACACCGTGTGGACGTGCACAAGCGATCAGGTCACGACGATGACATCCGTGGCAGGGGTTCGCCTTGGTCTGGTGTTCTGGCAGCAGGACGGCCGGGCGCACGCGGGCCTCACCGGTCCCGAGTCCCGGACCGGCACCGCGCCGGTTCCTGAGGGCGCGACATTCACGGGTATCGAGTTCGCCGTGGGCGCCTCGGTGCGTTCCGTGCCCACGGCGGCGTTGATCAATGACGGCATCGAGCTCCCCGACACCACGCGCCGTACGTTCCGGTTGGGCGGCGCGCGTTGGGAGACACCTGGCCCCGACCATGCCGAGGCCCTGGTCGGGCGGCTCGTCCGGGCCGGGATCGTGGTCCGGGACCCGCTCGTCACCGACGTGCTGCGGGGTTACCGCCCGGCCGTCTCGGAGCGCACGCTCGAACGCCGGTTCCGCGCCGCGACCGGGCTGACGCGGGGCACGGTCCGGCAGATAGAGCGGGCCCGAACGGCGGCGGAACTCCTGGCGGCCGGCGCCCCGGCCGCCGACGTCGTCGCCAAGGTCGGCTACTTCGACGAGCCGCACCTGGCCAGGGCCCTGCGATGCTACGTGGGACGTACCGCCGGTCAGCTGCGCGAGGGCGCCGGCGGCGCGATCGCACTCGATGTGGATCAGCGCTTGACGTCGTAGACCAGCCTGAGGATTCCGTTCGAGTAGCTCTCGGACTCCCGCAGCGTCAGCATCTGCTTGTCCCGGTCGGCCCGGCCGAACAGACTCTTGCCGGCACCGAGCAGTACGGGGAAGACGAGCAGGTTGTACTGGTCGATCAGGCCCTCGTCCGACAGCCGCCGGGCCAGCTCCGCGCTGCCGTGGATGAAGATCGCGCCGCCCTCGCCGTCCTTGAGCGCTGCGACATCCTCACTCGAGCGCAGGACCGTCGTCGGCCCCCACCCGTCGACGAGGGCGTCGTCGGTCAGCGTGGTCGACACCACGTACTTGGGCAACTCCTTGTAGGCGGCATGGTCATGCGAGCCGGGCCAGACGGGCGCGAACGCCTCGTAGCTATGGCGGCCGAACATCAACGCCGTCGTGTCGGTGAGCTCCTCGGCCTTCAGCGACCAGGCTTCTTCGACAAACTCAAGGTCCTTGAACACCCAGCCGCCACTGCGGTGCTGCTCCCCCGGCCCGCCGCCGGGCGAGTCCACGACACCGTCGAGCGACATGAAACCGGTGTAGACCAGGCTGCGCATGATGCTGTCTCCTCGTACTCGGGTGGTGAGCTGCGAGGCTGACGCTAATGCACGGCCACGGCGGCCGTCTTGGACAGAAGCGACAGCAGGTCGTGGGCTTGTGGCCGCCGCCGCCGACGACACCCACGGGCTTCCGATGTCGATGAGGCGCAGCCGCAGCCGACACGGCGACCGCTGCGCGATGCCGGATCCCGTTCCGCCCCCGCTCCACGGGCTGTCACGGCCAGTCCGACCGCCTTGGCGACGTTGACCGCCGCGGTGATTTCCCGGTCGGGACCGCCCCGCGCGCTCTGCATGTCCGCCTGCGGACGTGCGAGGGCTCGGGGCCGTCCTTGACGCCGCACGCGGAGCGCACCCGTGAGGTTGCCCGAAGCGGCCGGTCTTCACGAGGGTGCGCCCGTACCGGGCGGCGTTGCGTCGGTCGCCCGACGGTCAGGCCGAGGCTTGCCCAACGGCTCGGTCCGGTACGGGGAGCGTCGCCAACGGGACATGGTGCTGACCGGAGTGGACGTCGCGGTCACGGAGCGATCCCTGAGGCACAGGGCGAGGGAAGGAGATCTTGACGACGTTCAGGGACGGGATGCGGAACATCTGGACATCGGCCTCGTCGAGTCCGTAGAGCCGGGCGATCGTGCGCTCGTCGAGGAAGGCCTCATCAGCGGCGATCCGGTAGCCGTCCGCGTCACGCATGAACAGCTCCATGGTGACCCAGAAGGGCCCGGCGTTCTTGGACCGGACCTCGTACGCCAGGTCACCCAGGACGGTGGGAGCGGTCTCAGCCATGGTGGGAGGCCCCTTCGATCTCGGTGCGGAACATGTCGGTGGGGGTGATGCTGTCGACGACGTGGTGGAGCACGAACTCGTAGGCGGGCCCGCGTTCGGTCTCGGCCGGTGAGGTGGGGAACGCCAGGCTCGGCAGGAAGTCCATGTCGGCCGTCGGCAGATGCAGCATCAGGGGATTGGCGATCTTCGCGACGGCGGTGGCCGTGTTCTGGTCCGGTGCGTTGACGAGGAGCATGACTCCTACCTCGCGAGGCGGACCCGCCGCCGGTTCGAGATCACCGAGGATGGCGTTGTGGCCGTAGAGGCGCAGGTCGAAGGCGTACTTGTCCTCGCTCAAGCCGATCGTCTGCTCCACCCGCTGCCGGATCATCGTGCGCATGAGGTCGGCCCAGCCGTCGATGTTCGCGAGGATGTGCGGATCCCGGATCGCGCTGAACGACATCGTCTCGTAGCCGGTGATCCGGGCGCCTTCGAGCTTGATGGTGTGCTGGTCCGCGACGTGGAACTGCGAGCCCTCGACCCGCACTATGCGTTCGTCCTGGGCGGTGTAGACGGCCTCACGGACGTCCAGGGTGCCGTCCGGCTCGCGCATCTCGAACGGGTTCACCGTCTCGTAGAGCATGTGGGCGGCGACCAGAATCGGTGTGCAGGCGACGGTCGGGTCCAGCGGCTCGATGGTGAAGCCTTCGGCGTCGATGGTGGCCAGCACCCCGCCGGCGCGCGGATCGCTGGTGCACTGCCCGCCGCACTCGATGATCTTCGCGGCGTGCCACGTCGGTCCGGCCGGCATCCCCTTCATCATCGGATAGGCGGCGGCGATGGCGGTGTCGGTGGCGCGTCCGGCGAGCACGACCTGGGCGCCGGCCTCGAGCGCGGCGACGATCGGCTCGTGCCCCATGACGCCCACGATGCGCGTGCAGCTCTGCACCGTCTGCGGCCGCAGCTCGCCCAGAGGCGGCAGGGCATGGACCCGGCCCTCCTCCATGGACTTCAGGAGGGCGTCCTTGTCCTGCTCGCTGTAGATGCGCGCCACGCGCAGATCGAGCCCCTCGTCGGCCAGGACGTCGGCGACGATGTCGGCGACCCAGTCGACACCGGAGTCGGTTCCGCTGGTACCGCACGAGCCTACGATCAGCGGAATCTGGGCGCCTGCCGCGGCCTTGAGCAGGACACGCAGGTCACGGGCGACCGCCGCACGGGTGGTCTTGGGCTGGGAGGCGCCGAGATAGTAGGGACCGGAGTCGGTACTGCCCGCGTCGACGGAGATGACGTCGGCGCCCAGTTCCAGACCGCGCTCGATCGTGGCTTCGGGGAAACCGGCTCCGAGCATGCCGGTCGGTGACAGGACTTTGACCTGGTCCACCCGTTCGTTGTGCATGGATTCCTCTTCCTTGTCGGTACGGGCTGGGAGGGGCGGGTTCACCCGTCGCGCCGGGCCGTGGGGGTGTGGGGCAGAAGGTGGGCGTTCACGGCGGACCGGGGGTGGCCGGCGAGTGCGGCCACCAGTTCTGCCGCGCCCTGGATGCCGGCGGCGGCCCGGGCTTCGGCAGTCTGGCCGGCGAGGTGGGAGAAGACGGTGATTCCGTCCACGTCGCGCAGCGGGCTGTCGGCCGGGAGCGGCTCCTCGCTCACCACGTCGAGGGCCGCCGCGGCGATCTCGCCGCTGCGTACGGCGTCGGCGAGGGCCTGTTCGTCGACGACGGCGCCCCGCGCGGTGTTGACCAGGACCGCTGTCGGCTTCATCCGCCGGAAGGCGGAGGTGTCGAGGAGACCGCGTGTCCGCTCCGTCAGCGCGGTGTGCACCGATACGTAGTCGGAGGCGGCCAGCAGTTCGGGAAGCTCGACGAACCGCACCGACGCATCGGCGCGCTCGGCCTGTGGCACGCCGGTCGTGCAGAGCACCCGCATGCCGAAGGCCCGCGCCAGCGGCACGACGGCCCGTGCGGCCGCGCCGTATCCGATCAGGCCGAGGGTCGATCCGCGCAGTTCGTGTCCGTCTTCCCTGGGCCAGCCGCCGGCCGCGACTCCCACGGCGCTCTGCACCAGTCGCCGCGCCGTCGCCAGCAGCAGACCGATGGTGTACTCGGCGACGGCGCCCGCGTTGACGCCCGGCAGGTTGCTCACCGTGATGCCGAGCTCCGCGGCGGCGGCGACGTCGATCGAGTCGTAGCCCACCCCGGTGCGCACGACGGCGCGCAGGTGGGGCGCGCGGGACAGGACGTCGGCGGACAGGGGCTCGTGCGCGACGAGTGCCCCCTCGATCCCTTCGAGTGCGGCCACGAGCTGCGCGGGGTCGCGCCGGCCGGTCATCGGTGCGTGGACCGTGGTGTGGCCGTGTTTCCGCAGGTACCGGTCCGCCTCGTCGCCGGGGCGCAGATAGTCCGTCGTGATCAGGATGCGGGGCACGGGTCGTTCCTCATTTCTGGCTGCGCCTTCACTCGGTTCGGGGAGCGCGGGGCGGGGGCGTCACTGGGCGAGGGCAGGAGCGGGCCGGCGCTGCAGCACGGTGATCCTGACGACGACGGCGACCGCCAGTGCGGCAACTACGGCGATGTCCATGAGCATCAGGGGCCAGCCGGTGACGTCGACCATGGCGCCCACCAGCGCCGGGCCGAGGAAGCCGCCGCCGGCCCAGGCGACGGTGTACAGGCCGGCGTAGGTGCCGAAGACGCGGGCCGAGGGGGCCAGGTTCCACAGGACCACCACCGCGTTGACGAGGAAGCAGGTCGCGCCCGCCGCACCGATGCACAGGATCACTACGGTGCCGGCCGGTGTCCGGACGAGCGTGCCCAGCAGCATGGCCGCGGCGAAGACCGACATTCCCCCGGCCATGACCCGGAGCCGTCCGTAGCGCTCGGCCAGGACCGCCGCGGGGTAGGCGGCCAGGATGAACGCGATACCGCCGGGCAGCGTGAGGCCGCCGGCGGCTCCTCGTGACATGTCGAGTGCTTCCATCCCGTACGGCGTCATCAGGGACCGCGACGCGGCCCATGCGCCGCCGAAGAGCAGGATGGCGGCGAGGACGAGGAGCCGGCTGCGGTCGGTGTCCTTGAGGATCTCCAGGAAGGTGTCCCGCACCCGTGGGTCCGTGTGGTCGGCGTCCTTCGCCTCCCGGCTTTCCGCGAGCGCGGCCTGGTAGCCCGGGGAGCGGCTGTCGCGCACGGTGGCCGCGAGCACCAGGATGGAGATCAGCATGATGATCGCGGGAATGGCGAACGCCAGATTCAGGTGGTGGTCGACCAGGAAGATGCTGATGAGCGCGGCGACGATGGCCGTGATACTGGAGGCGATCTTGACCGCGGCGTTGGCGCGGCTGCGCCTCCCGGGAGCGATGAAGTCGGGGACGAGCGCTTCCGCGATCGGTTTGAAGGTGTTGGCCACGAGCGCGTAGGTGAACATCACCGCGATGAGGAGTGGCAGGGACGCCGCCGTGTGCGGGATGACCATGAACAGCACGGCGGCGATCGGCATCCCGACCACCAGGTAGGGCATCCGCCGGCCCCAGGAGGTGCGCGTGCGGTCCGACCGGTTGCCGATCCACGGCTGGATGAAGATGCCCAGCAGGTTGTCCATGCCCATCAGCAGACCGATGACGGCCGCACTGGCGAGGTGCTCCTTCAGGAGCGGGGGTACCTGTGATTCGTAGAAGTTCCACGTCGACTCTTGGGCGAAAACCGCGAGAGCGACCAGGAGTGTGATGCGCCGAGTCCCTTGGCGCTGCCCTGCCGACATCGTCGTCATAGGGGTCGTCCCTTCGCACCGCCACCGTACTGGAGGCTGCTGGATGAGGTGATGTGTGCGGGCGTTCGGTGAGGCGTCGAACGGGCTCGCGCCCGGCCGGCACGGCTCTGGCCCGCTGGTTTGCAGGTCGCGGCGGTCGGACGAAGTGGGTCGGTCGCCCGCGCGCTCGGGCCACGAGGACGACTCGGTGCGCGGGACGGCTCCCGGTACGCCGTCCCCGGTCGGGGCGGGTGCTCGCCACCCCATCGCCGACCGGCTTCGGTTGTGCGGACGCGGCCCGGTCCGCGTCGTTCCCGGCGGGTCAGCGGCCGGCCCGGGGCACCGTTCGGCCTCGACCACGAGGGTCAGGTCGTCCGCGAACCCGATGTGGCACTCGGGTCCGAGGGAGCAGGAGCACGCGCGCTCCTCGCAGGGCGCGGGGCCGGCCATCCCGGTGCCCGCCGTCAGTGCGTACCGGTTCGGGACGGTGTCCTCCCGCGTGCCGGGTCCGGGGAAGCGGAGCGATCTGACCGGAGACGGGCCTGGTCATGACGCTGCCGCCGTTCCGGCCATGCCGCCGGCAGTGCCGTGCGCGCCCGGCTCTCCGGGTGGGCTCGCGGCGATCCGGTCCGCGATCGCCTTGCCCAGCCCCACGGTGGTACCCGAGCCGCCGAGGTCGGGAGTGACCGCTTCGGGCTGCTCGTCGAGCACGCTCTCGATCGCCGCCACGACGTCTGCGGCCGCCTGTGGCTCGCCGAGGTGGTCGAGCATCATGGCACCGCTCCAGATCTGGCCGACGGGGTTGGCGATGCCGAGCCCGGCGATGTCGGGGGCCGACCCGTGGACCGGCTCGAAGAGGCTGGGGTGGGTGCGGTCGGGGTTGACGTTGGCGCTGGGTGCGATGCCGATGGTGCCGGTGCAGGCGGGGCCGAGGTCGGAGAGGATGTCGCCGAAGAGGTTGCTGGCGACGACGACGTCGTACTGGTCCGGCCGCAGCACGAACTTGGCGGTCAGGATGTCGATGTGGTCCTTGTCCGCGGTCACCCCGGGGTACCGGGCCGCCATCTCCTCGGCGCGCTCGTCCCAGTACGGCATGGAGATCGAGATTCCGTTGCTCTTGGTCGCCCAGGTCAGGTGCTTGCGCGGGCGGGAGGAGGCGAGGTCGAAGGCGTACCGCAGCACACGGTCGACCCCGGTGCGCGTCATCACGGTCTCCTGCAGCACCGTCTCGCGGTCGGTGCCCTCGAAGATGCGGCCGCCGATACTGGAGTACTCGCCCTCGGTGTTCTCCCGGACGACGAGGAAGTCGATGTCGCCGGGCCGGTGGTCGCGCAGCGGACTGCGTACGCCGCGCAGCAGCCGTACCGGGCGCAGATTGACGTACTGGTCGAAGCCCCGCCGCAGTTGTAGCAGGCTGCCCCACAGCGAGACGTGGTCCGGGACGACCTCGGGCCAGCCGACCGCCCCGAAGAAGATGGCGTCGAAGCCACCGAGAAGATCCCGCCAGTTTCCGGGGAGCATCGCGCCGTGCTCCAGCCAGTAGTCCGCACAGGCGAAGTCGAACTCGGTGACGGCGAGCCGGAAACCATGAACCCCGGCGGCGGCGCGAAGACTTCTGAGCCCTTCGGGGACCACCTCTCGTCCGATCCCGTCACCCGGGATCACGGCGATGCGGTAGGTGTTCGGCACGGTCCACTCCTAGGGCCACATGATCACTGCGCTCTGTCCGTGGTGCGCGCCCGTTCAAGGGGCAAGCCACCGCGTGCACCCACCATGGCCAGCGATGACGTGCTGAACAAGACATGGGCGGGCAAGGTAGCCTTTCCCTCATGGAAAGCCCATCGCACTCCGGTCGGCGACAGGTCAAGAGCCGTTCACTCGTGGACGACCTGCACTTCTTCCATGTGGTGGCGTCGAGCGAGACCCTCACGGCCGCTTCGCGGGAACTCGGCTGTTCCCTTCCGGTGGTCAGCAAGCGCCTCAGCGCGCTGGAGCGCCGTCTCGACATCCGGCTCGTCCAGCGGGGCGCCCGGCGGCTGAAGCTGACCTCGGAGGGGAAGCTCTACGCCGCGCGTGTCGAGGCCATCCTCGACCAGGTACGCGAACTGGAGGACACGGTCACCGAAGGTTCCGGCGGACTGCGCGGCTCCGTCGTCGTCGAGGCCACGATCGGGCTCGGGCGTGCTCACATAGCGCCGCTGCTCGGGGAGTTCGCGGCCGCCCATCCCGGACTGCACATCCGTATACAGACATCCGCACTGCCGCTGCGGCCACACCGGCGCGAATTCGACGTGGCCGTCCATGTCGGCACGCCCCCCGACTCCTCTTTGCGCATGAGACGTCTGGCCGAGAACCGGCGGCTGCCCTGCGCGGCTCCGTCCTACCTCGCCGAGCACGGCTCCCCGGCCGGCATCGAGGACCTGGCCGACCACAACTGCATCGTGCTCCGCGAGAACGAGAGCGACTACGCGCTCTGGCGGTTCGGGGACGCGGACCGGCCCCGGCACGTACGGGTGCACGGCAGTCTGTCCAGCAACGACGGTGACGTGGTGACCGGTTGGGCGCTGGAGGGCCGCGGCATCATCATGCGTTCGCAGTGGCACGCCGGTCCGCATCTCGATCGCGGCGAACTCGTACGGGTCCTGCCGGACGTGCCGACGCCTCCCGCCGACATCTACGCCCTGATCGCGGACGACGCCCATATTCCCCAGCGCGTCAGCCGGCTCATCGACTTCCTCGCGTCACGGCTCCCGCATCGGCTGAGCCGGCCTGCCGAGGGGCGCGCGGCCGGCACCCGTGAGCCGCTCCCCCAGGCCTGGGACGGGACCACCCGGACAGGCTGAGGGCCGATCGGCGCGGCGCCCGGCCACTCGCGTGCCGCCGGCCACTCTTCCGCCGTGCCCACGGCCGCGCTCGCCTGCGCGACCGGAGCGCCGTCGAGGTCGGCGGGGGACGTGGATCCTCACCGTCAACGCGGCCCCCGTCGCCGGCCTGCGTCGTGCTGGGCGCACCGCTGGGCCGCCGGTGCTGCGCAACCGGTGCGGGTCGTCTTCCGGCCAGTTCCGCGCCGGCGGATGCCGAGCCTGAAACGCGGCGCCCCTCGCGTCCGGCAACCGGCGCGAACGCATGACGGTCATGGGTGCGCCGCCTCGGCGAGGTCGTTCGCCGAAGCGGGTTCACCGCGGGCGGGCGGTCCGCGACTGCCCGCGAGGGTCGGTGCGCACATGCGCGCGTACCCCTTGAAGGCCGTAGAGAACGAGAAGTTCCACCACCGCGCCGTCGGCGCTGCCCAACCAGTGGGGCACGGAGGTCTCGAACTCGGCCGCTTCGCCGGCGGACAACGTCAGGTCGCGTTCGCCGAGCACGAGCCGCAGGCGGCCGTTGAGCACATAGAGCCACTCGAAGCCTTCGTGAGTCTGCGGGGTCGGTTCGAGCGGCTCCGACCGGGCCGGGATGATCATCTTGAACGCGTGCACCCCGCCCGGCCTCCGGGACAGCGGCACGAAGGTCATCCCGAACCGTCTCATCGGCTTGAGGTGGATCCGGGGGTCGCCGGTCCGCGGGGCGCCGACGAGATCGTCCAGCGGGACGTCGTAGGTACGGGCCAGCGGCAGCAGCAGCTCCAGGGTCGCCCGACGCTGCCCGCTCTCCAGTCGGGACAGGGTGCTCTCCGACACGCCGGTTGCCGTCGCGAGGTCGGCGAGGGTGATGCCGCGCTCACGGCGCAGCGCACGCAGCCGCGGCCCCACGGCTTCAAGTACGTCGTCGTCCGTCCTGCCGTCCATCCATGCATCTTGCCATAGCCGCAAGATTCCCTGCCAAGTCGGCAGGCAGCCCTTCGGCCCTCTCAGGTGCCCGGCGCACCGCGGCGTGCTGTGTGAGCGCACGCATCCGGCGTGAGTGTGCTGCCTCCCGGACCGCAGCCGGGCGGCACAGAGCGCTCGAGGCGGTCGCCATGACCGGATCCTGCCGGACATGAAGGAGCCCCGAGCGGGCACGAGGGCTGCGAAAGGGGCTGATCGCGATGACTCAGGTGGCGCCGCAGCGTGGCGGCGGAGGTTCCAGTGGCCTCTACGACGTGCTGGAGCTGATCCTCGACCGAGGGCTGGTGATCGACGCGTTCGTGCGGGTGTCATTGGTCGGTATCGAGATACTCAAGATCGACATCCGGATCGTGGTGGCCAGCGTGGACACCTACTTGCGCTTCGCCGAGGCGTGCAACCGTCTGGACTTGGAGTCGGGACCGCGCAAGCCGACCGGTCTGACCGAACTCCCGGGCGAAATGCGCGAGTCGGGCTCCCGAGGAGCGACCAAGGGAGTGTTGTCCGGTGCCGCGCAGACGGTCTCCGACGCCTTCCAGCAGGCTCGCGATCAGCCACGGCGGAAATAGGGCACCGCGCACGCGGCGGCTGGGCTGCGCAACCGTGTCCCACACCACCGGCAGTGACTCGGCAGCATGCGTCCGGAGGTGGCGTGCCTGGGATCGCACCGTAACGAGCAATGACCGTGCCGCCAGGTGTGTCGTTGCCCCTGCGGTCGACTGTCGGGAGCAGGCGGCGGACGATGCGGCCCGTGCGTTCTCCGGTGGTCCATGACGGCGTGGTCCCGCGTCACAGGACCGGTGCCCCGCGAGCGGGGCTCCGCCGGTCGGCGTGGCGTGCCGATCACCCGGTGCGTTGCCACCCGGATCACGGCGCCGTCGGTACGCGGGCCTCGTCCCGGCGTCCGCGGCGACATACCGGGTGCGGGGTACCGGACAGCGGGAGGCGGGTCTCGGGATCCTCGCCGGCACGAGCCGCGTGATCGGTCCATTCCCGTGCGCAGGTCGGATGAGCGTATGAGCGTCGTCATCGCCTGCCCCTGTCTGTTCGTGCGGGTACCCAAGGTGGCCACCCGGTGGGTGCCGGCACCGTGCCCCCGGCGGGGGATCCCCTGCCGGCCGTCCGCTCTGTCCTGCCCGGGTGAGGCCGTCCGCGCCCCGGGCACTCGGGAGCCATGAGGCTGACACATCTCCACCTGGCCCCTTCCCGCTCCGCGCCCTGGCGGCGCTATGGCGCGACGGCGACAGCGGTGGCCGTCACAGCGGCAGCCGGCGCGCGGGCGGTCGACGCGGACAGCGACTGGTACCGCACGCTGCGGAAGCCGCACTGGCAACCGCCGCCCTGGACGTTCGGAGCCGTGTGGACGCCGCTGTACGCCAGCATCGCGTACGCGGCCGGCCGCGCTCTCGGCCGCACCGACGACGCACGGCAGCGCAGGCGACTCGCGGGAAGTCTGGCAGTGAACCTGGGCCTGAACGCGGGATGGAACTGGCTGTTCTTCACCCGCAGGAGCACCGCGGCCGGGCTGGCCGGCACCCTGCTGCTCGACCTGAGCAACGCCGACCTGCTGCACCGCACCGCGCGCGTCGACCGCACGGCCGCGCGCGCCCTCCTGCCGTATGCCGCCTGGTGCTGTTTCGCGACCGCCCTGAACGCCTCCCTCGCCCGCCTCAACCGCTGAGTGGCCGGCGGCGGCCATCCGCAGGGCCCGTCGTGCGGACCGTCCGGCCGTCCGCGGGCCTGGCGCCTCCCAGCCGGCGCGTCCGCCCCCGCCCATGACGCCCCGGTGCCGGCGTCGACTCCCGACCCTGAACCTGACGGTTCCCCTCGGTTGGCCAGGAGGTCCGGCCCGGCGACCGGATCGGTTCCGCCGGCCCTCCGTCCTGCGTGCGGCGGTCGACCGGATTGCCGAGCGCTGCGTCGCGTGGCCGGCATCGGCCCGGGGACGGGAACCATCCGGCCGGAACGACTCGTCACTGATCATTGCCGCCGCCCGAACGGCGGGAACGATTATGGTCATGACAGCAACGGGGGGATTCGATGAAGTGTGCTTCTGCGGCGAGAGTGGGCCTGACGGCCCTGGCCGTGACGGCGATGCTGACCGTGAGCGCATGCCGGCAGGGGGATGCGGGGCTTCCCGCCGCCTCCCCGAGCGCGTCGGCCTCGGAGCCCGCGTCGCCGACTCCCTCGGCGGAGCGAAACGGTCCGCGCACCTTGGTGGACGCTCCCAGAGCGGGTGGTCTGGACAGGCTGACGGGGGACGGCGCCCTGGCAGACACCCCCGTCGATCCGGGCGAGATGCGGGACGGCATGACACTGGTCACCGGCAACTACGGAAAGCCGGGCGGGACGCCGGTGCTGTTCGAAGGCGTCGATCATGTACCCGAGGACACCAGCAAGCGTCGTGAGCACCTGTTCCGGGGCATGCTCGAGCACATCCGGTGGGACCCGGAACTGGGACGTCCCGAAGCTCAGCCGGTGGAGCCGGGACCACTCGGCGGCTCGGTGGAGTGTCTGCTCGCCTCGCTGAGCGAGAACGGCAACGTCGTCTGCGGCTGGGCCGACGAGGGCACGGCGGCCGTGGCGCTCTTCGAGGACAGCACGATCGCTGATGCGGGGAAGCTCTTCGTCGAGATGCGCGGCGACCTGGAGCGCTGACCGGCCGGCAAGCGGGAACGACGCCGCGGACCGGGGCCGGGGGACGGCGACGCTGCCCGGTGTTCGGCCGTCGCTCCGCGGCCGGCCCGGCCTCCTACACTTCACCGGGCGCGGGACGAAGCGTGCGCGGCGACAGTGGCGGCCCGGAACCGGGACGGCGGCCTCGGCCCCCTCGGCGGCGGCGATGACGTCCTGCTGGCGGATACGGCCGCCGACCTCGGTGCCCTTGACCGTGGACAGGTCGACGCCGTTCCCGGCGGCGCGCTTGCCACCACGGGCGAGCGCAGCGTCCATCCACGGGTGGCGGCTAACCCGCCGACGCGGACGCCTTCGTCGTCGGCGGCCGCATCACGGTACTCGCCAAGCGGGAGCCGGCCGGCTGCCGTGGGCAGAGCTCGGCGTCGACATCGTGCTGGAGGCGACCGGCCGCTTCACCTCCGCCGGGGCCGGGCTCGGGCCTTCCTCGACGCGGGCGCGAAGAAGGTCCTGGTCAGCGCGCCGCCGGATCCGTGAGGCCACGTCCGTGCCTGGGCCGTGGTCGACCAGGGCAGGCGGCGCGGGTCACGGTCAGCATGTGCTCGTGCTGTCGGGCCCTCATCCGCCGCGGCACTGGTGTGCAGGGCACACGCCGGATCAGACCGTCGCCGTGCCCGTCCGCTCCGGAGCCATGGCCCTGAGCAGATCGGCCGTGGCGGCATCGGCGGGGAAGAACGTCTCCACGGCGATCTCGTCCAGGGTCACGTCTCTCGGCGAGCCGAAGACCGTGGTGGTGTAAAGGAACGCCAGGTCACCGTGGTCCGAGGAGAGGAGGAGCGGGACGGCGAGGTCGTCGCGGTTCTCCTCGTCGGTGCGGTCGGCTGGTGCGGGGTAGGACTCCAGTTCGGCCAGCAGTTCCGCAAGCCCTTCGGCCGCTGTCCGGGCGAGTTGACGACGCAGACGGCGCAGCAGGTGCGCGCGCCACTGGGTGAGGTTGCGGATCCGCCGGGCCAGGCCGTCCGGATGCAGCGTGGCTCGCAGTACGTTGACCGGCGGGGTGAGCAGCGAGGCGGGCAGGTCCGCGAAGAACGCCGTCGCGGCCCGGTTCGCGGTCAACAGCTCCCAGCGCACATTGACCACGAGCGCCGGACTGGGCTCCTGGCCGGCAAGCACGGCCTCCACGGCGGCGCGGGCCGCGCCAAGGTCCGCAAGTGGCCGCTCGGGGTGGACGGGTGCGAAACCCGCAGCCAGGTGGAAGGCGTTGCGCTCCCGAAGGGGCACGTCGAGTTCGTCGCAGAGCCGCTCGATCATGTTCCGGCTCGGTGTCGCACGCCCGGTCTCAATGCAGCTCAGGTGCCGCGTGGACAGACCCGCTCCCAGTGCCACGTCCATCTGCGACCGGTTGCGGCGTTGCCGCCAGCGTCGTACGAGCAGTCCGACCGGTTCCAGGGTGACCATGCTCCGAGGTTGTCCCATCGACCGTGGTTCGGCAATGACCTCGCAGGTCATCGACACGGTACGGATGCGCGCCGCACAGTCGGAGCACGGACCGCGCTTCACCGGACGGCCCCGGTGACGATTCGCGACGACGGAAGACGAAGGAGCCGGCCATGTCTCAGACCATCGAACCGACCACCGCCCACCACCAGGAGAACCTCGACCGGTATCTGCGGTTCTGGAACACCTCGGCGGCCGACGAGGGACACGACCTGCTGTCCGACGTTCTCCGGGACGACGTCCGCTACTGCGCACCGATCGGCGTCCTCACCGGACGGCAGGCCCTGATCGACTTCCGTGAGCGGTTCCTGCGACACATGGAGACCGTGGCGTTCCGGGCGCGCCGGGAGCCGGAGATTCACCACGGCCACGCCCGGCTGCTGTGGCAGCTCGACGCCCGCGATGAGGAGCTCGCCACGGGAACCGACGTCCTTGCCTTCGACCGTGACGGCCGCATCGCCACGGTCACCACCTTCCTGGACAAGGCGCCCGAGGGCTTCGACCCCCATGCCCACGAGTGAGCCGTGGTGCTCACCTCCTGGAGGGCTGCGTCGTCGGCTGACGCAGCCCTCCGGGCCGCACGGGACGCCGTGCTCCGGGCGCCGTTCCGGGTAGCGGTACGCGGATGAGTGGGGAGTGGTGGCCGGCCGGAGAGACGGGCGGGTATCAGCCTGGGCCAGACCTATTGACAACGATGTCAGGTGCATGATCTAGTCCGCTTCCACCCGGCCAGGTGCCACCGGTCCACCACCCGAGCACTGCACGTGCGACCGATCGAATGTGCCCACTCCGTCCGTCGCTTGGAGATCGCCTCTCTCGTCGCGCAGCACATGTGGGCCGGCGCACCCGCCAAGACCGCCACCGTGGTCCGCGCCGCGATGACGCTCTTCACGGACGGGCCCGACGGGATGACCGGCAATGACGACCTGGGCACCATGTCCGCCTGGTACGTCTTCTCCTCCCTGGGCCTGTACCCGACGACGAACGGCGGCGACTTCCTCGCCGTCTCCAGCCCGCAGTTCCCGTCGGCGGTCATTCGCATCGGCGCCCACGGAAACGAACAGGGCGGCACTCTGACGGTCAAGGCACCGGGTACGAGCGACGCCCAGCGCTATGTGAAGCGGGCCACGTTCGGCGGGAAGAGCCTGCGCGCCACCTGGCTGGACTGGGACGCGGTCGCCAAGGGCGGGAACCTCGTCCTCGAGATGGCCGACAAGCCATCGGCGTGGGGCAAGGGCACGGAGCCCCCGTCCGTGAACCGCGCGGCCGCCGATTCCCGCCGGAACCTCGACGCGTCGCTCCGCACCGGTTCCGACGTCGTGCCGGCGGCCGACAGCGCGCAGAGCGTCCGTCTCAAGCTGGACGTGCTGGGCCAGTCCCCCGGCACACTGCGGGTGGGCGTCGGCGCCGAGGCGCCCAGCGGCTGGACCGTGAGGACCTCCAAGCCCTTCTCCCTCACGTCCCAGCGGCTTCCGGTCCAGCGGACCGCGGCGGTGGACGTGACCGTGCCCGCCGGAACCGCGCCGGGTTCGTACACCGTACGGATCACGGCGGCCTCGAAGGGGGTGAAGAGCGTGGAACGGACCGCGGTCATCGAGGTGCGCGCCCCAGCCCGCTGCGCGGCGGACGTCGACGAGGAGTGCGCCGTCGACCTCGGCAAGGAGGTGAACCACGACGGCACCGCGACCGTCGCGGCCTCCGGCGAGGGCGACTTCGACGGATCGGGCTGGAGCTACGACGGTGACCTGCTGCCCGTGGCGGGTCCGGTCGTCTGGGGCGGCGTGGCCTACGACGCTCCCGACCCGTCCGGGACGGCTGCGAACTTCGTCGAGGCCCGCGGTCAGGCCATGCTGCTCCCGGCCGGGTCGTACAGCGCGCTGCGCCTGGTCGCCGCCGCCCACCACGGCCCGGTGACGACCATGCTCACCGTCCGCTACGCCGACGGAACCACCGCCGATGTGCCGGTCACCGTGGGCGACTGGGCGGGAACGGCGCCGCAGGGCGGCTCCGTGGCACTGGAGATGCCGCATCGGATCAAGCGCGGGCAGGGCGTGGACGGCCCGCCGGTACGCCTGTTCGGTTCCTCCGGGGGCCTCGACGCCTCGAAGACCGTGCGTTCCCTGGGCCTGCAGGACGATCCCCGGGTGCTGGTCTACGCGATCACCCTGAGGTAGAACTCCGTGCCCTTGCCGGCCCCCGCCTCTCGATCGGCTGGTCGTTCGGTGGCAGCGTGACCGTGGCGGTCACGCTGCCACCTGTGGACGGGCGGCCCCGGACCGGGTCGCGCCCAGGCCTTCTCGCCGCCGGGTCACGCGGAGTGGCGCGCAGGGGGCGCCGTCATGGCCCAGCCGGTCTGCGTCGATTGCCGTGCCAGTCCAGTATCAGCACCGTGGCGTCGTCCTTGAGGTTGCCCTGGCAGGCATCGAGCACCGCGGCGGTCAGGCTGCGGACGGCTTCTCTTGGATGCAGTGGACAGGTGTCGTGGACGAGCGCGGCCAGGTCGACGGCCGCGGCACCGCGCTCCTGCATTCCGTCGGTGAGCAGGACCAGGCGGTCCCCGGGCCGCAGTTGCAGTTCCTGTAGACGATACGGGGTCGGTGCCGCCACGCCGAACGGCAGGTTGACGGCGAGCGGGACCTCTTCGACGGCGGCGTCGCGCAGCAGCAGGGGCCGGGGATGACCGGCGTTGACCAGTTCGCAGAATCCTGTTTCGAGGTCGATGCACAGCAGTTGTCCGGTGGCCAGGCCGCGGCTGTGGCGCAACAGTGCCTGGTGGGCGTGGTTGGCTTGCTTGAGGGCGTCACAGCCGCCGCGGCGTGCCCGTCGCAGTGCGCCGACCAGCAACGTCGCCAGCAGGGCCGAGTCCGTGTCGTGGCCCATGGCGTCGGTGACGGACAGATGCAGGGTGTCGCGGTCGAGGGTGTAGTCGTAGGTGTCGCCCCCGATGTCGTCGGCCGGGACCAGCCCGGCGGCGAGGGTGAACTGGGCGGCCTCGCAACAGGGGGCCGAGGGAAGCAACTGGTGCTGGATCTCCGCGGCCAGGCTGGTCTCGGTGGTACGTCCGCCCAGGTGGTAGAGGTCGGTGAAGCGGCGGTCCGTGACGATGATGTAAGCCAGCGTGTGGGCCGCGTCGCGGACCTGCCGGAGCACCATGTCGTCGGCGGACTGCAGGGTCACCTCCAGCACGCCGATGCAGTCGCCCCGGTTGGTGACCGGCGTGATGACGCGCCGCCCGCCCTGGCCGTTCGCTTCCACATGCTGGCGCTGGCTCCGCAGTACGCGGTCGTAGACGCTGCCCTGCAGTTCGATCGACTCGTCGGAGTCGGGGACGTCATCGTCGGCGGCGGTGAGCCGTACCAGCCGCCGGCCGACGAGGTCGACGAACAGAAAGGACACCCGCTCCGCACCGAACCGCTTCTGCAGATCGTGTGCCACCACGTCAACGGATTCACCGGGCGGCGCCGCCTCCGCAGCGGCCAGCAACTCGCCCAGTTCCACATCTCCACCCTTCACAGCAGCCTCCCGTCAGCTGCCGCATCTTTTTCCCCAAGTTTCGGCCACCTCACCCAAAGCGACCGTCGTACCTGGTCAGAGCAGGGACAGGGCGCTGTACGGCAACTCCTGGCCCTGCCACTGCCTCATGGCCGGGCCGGACGCCGTCCTCGGAGCGGCGCTGAACGACCTCATCCCATTCCCATGACGTCCGGCTTCACAGCCTCCGGGCACGCAACACTGCGGTCAGCATGGGGAGGCGGAACTCGCCGCGGGTGGTCTCCGAGTTGCCCGAGAGGAAGGCATGGATTCGGCTCAGCGTGGCTTCCCGCTCCTGCTCCGGCATGACCAGCACCCCCGCACGCGTCGCCAGGGTCGTGACGAGGGAGCGGGCGGTGCGGCACTGGCCGTGCGGGAACCCGGCCTGTTCCGGCGAGCCGAACCGGGCGGCCACGCCAGTCTTCGGAAGGTGGGCGCCGGCCGTCTCGGTGCGCCAGCCGGCGGGCGTGTCACGCGGTCCGATGACCGCGCTCCCGCTGACCCGTGCGAGCCCGGCGACCCACTCGACCCGGTCGTCCATGACGTTCCACAGGCCCGCCAGGATGCCGCCGGGCGGGAGGACCCTCGCGATCTCGGGGCCCGCGACGGCCATGTCGAACCAGTGCAGCGCGTTGCCGGCCAGCACGGCGTCGACGGACGCGTCCGGAAGCGGAATGGTCTCGGCGCTGCCTTCCAGGGCACGGACGGCCGGCAGCGAGCGACGCAGCTCGGTCAGCATCGCCCGGTCGGGCTCGACCGCGACGACTTCGGCACCCAGCGCGGCCAGTGTGCTGGTCAGCTTGCCGGTTCCGCTGGTGGTGTACTCGGCGGACCTGCGCGACTTCTTCTTCGACTTGAACCGCGGATATGCCGCCCGCTTGCCGAAGAAGTGCGTGAACGCCATCTGCAGGTGCCGCAGACACTGCTGGAGCGGCACCGAGGACACCTCATTGAGGTAGGCGAGCTCCCCGGTCTTCTTCCATGCTGTCAGCATCGCGGATGTCTGGTTGTAGTTGACCCGCTCCTGCCGCGCCCACGCCTCGGTGCGGGCCGCGAGCGCCAGGTTGTAGACCTTGCGGACACAGCCGAACGTACGGGCAAGCTCGGCGGCCTGCTCGTCCGTCGGATGGAAGCGGTACTTGAACGCCCGCTTCACCTGCCCCTCAGCCATACTCACAAACTAGCGAGCGTACAAGTGAAGCACAAACCTGCTGGTCAGAGCACGACCTTTCGCCTTGGCGGCGAAACCCCGCTCCCTAACCTGCTCCGCAGGAGTCCGTTTCCTCACCGCCCTGAAGGGCGGCGCATCCACGGAGGAATCTGATGAAGAACGGTCGCGTCATCGACGGTCAGGCCAAGTGCTGCGGCGGTCGACACGGCTGCGGCCACCGCACGCGGGGCGTCGGACGCCTGCATCGTTGACCGCCCCTCTCTGGTGCGTTCTGCCGGCACTCCAAGCAGCACGATGTGCGCACGATAGCAAGGTGCCAACGGCATGCCCGGCCGGACGGTGCTCCCCCGCGCTCCGGGTGTGCGAGTGTCCGCGCGGGGCATGGCGGGCGAGGAGGCCGTCGCCGCCGGGCGTGGCGTGTCCTGTCGTCCCGCCCGTGCTCCGATGAGTTTCGGCCGGGTCCACGGTCTCTTCCGGTGAGCGACCCGGGAGCGCCGTGCGACGCCGCCCGGCACACCACACCTGGAGGCCCGCGATGACGACCACGCCGGAAGATCCGACCACCGTGCCTCCAGGTCGCCCGCCCGTGGTCGACCTGGCCGCCTGGCAGACCGCCCGTGACGAGCTGCTGGTCCGGGAGAAGGCGCACACCCGTGAGGGTGATGCCCTCGCCGCGGCCCGCCGCCGGCTGCCGATGGTGGAGTTCGACGGGACGGCCGAGGTCGTCGGGCCCGACGGCCCGGTTCCGTTCCTGGACCTGTTCCAGGGCCGCGACGAGCTCGTGGTCTACAAGCACATGTGGTACGACGACACGCCGCACCAGGGACAGTGCGAGGGCTGCACCACCACCGCGTGGCATCTGAAGGACGCCGTCTACCTCAACGCCCGCGGCGTCTCGTTCGCCGTGGTGACCACGGGCCGGTGGGACGAGGTGGCCTCCTACGTCGAGTTCATGGGCTACGCCGGCCCCTGGTACTCGGTCCGCGGCGTGGACGCCCCCATCGGCGGCGACATGGGGTACCTCGCCTGCTACCTGCGCGACGGCGACCGCGTGTTCCTCACCTACTCCACGACGGGTCGCGGCAACGAGCGGGTCAACGGATCTCTCGGCCTCCTCGACATGACGCCCTACGGCCGCGGTGAGGCCTGGGAAGTCACACCGGACGGCTGGCCGGAAGGGGACGTCCCCTGCTGGTACTGGCGCTCGGACGCGGACGGCACCGCCACCTGGGGCCCCACCAGCCGTCCCGTCCCGCAGTGGACCCGCCCCGGTGCGACCGCCGTCCAGACCCTCGGCCGGCATCGCCACCACCACTGACACGCGTGCTCGACGGCATCGGCAGGTCCACGAGGAGGAGCATCGCATGAGCAAGGTCATCGGAGACATCACGATCTCGATCGACGGCTACTCGGCCGGTCACCACCAGACGGAGGAACGCCCGTTCGGTGACGATGGCGGCGACGGATCGGGGGCCGGGCTGCACGCCTGGATGTTCGACATGCCTGAGGAGAACAGGGCCGAAGTCGAGCGCATGAGCGCGGCCGGTGCCTTCATCATGGGGCGCAACATGTTCGGCCCGGTGCGCGGTGCGTGGGACCGGCCGTGGCACGGCTGGTGGGGTGCGAATCCGCCGTTTCACGCGCTGGTGTTCGTGCTCACCCACCACGCGCGCGAGCCGCAGCCGATGGACGGCGGCACCACGTACCACTTCGTCACCGACGGCATCGACTCGGCCCTGGAACAGGCGCGTGAGGCGGCCGGTGACGGCGACGTCCTGATCCTGGGCGGCGCGAACACCGTCAACCAGTACCTCGCCGCCGGCCGGGTCGACGAACTGCGGCTGCACATCGTGCCGTTCACGCTCGGTGCCGGAACCCGGCTGTTCGAGGGCGTGCCGCCGCTGAAGCTGGAACAGGTGGCGTCGCGGTCGGCGACACAGGTCACGCACATGACGTACCGCGTACTGCCCTGAGCCGTACCGATCCGGCGGATCGAGACCGGCCGTCGGTGAATCCGCTCGTCTGCGACCTGCGGGCGTCACGTCCGTTCCTGTAGACGTCGGCGCCCGTCGACACCCACGAAGGACGCTCCGGAACGGTGCTGCCCGGTCACCGGACGCGGAGGGTGTGGCTGCCGTGGGCGAGCCAGGGCGAGCCGTGCGCCGGCGTACCGCACCGCCTCGCCGACGGGAATCGGGCCTGGAAGTCAACGCACCGAGCACCTTCGCCCAGCCGCCCCGGGGACCGCCGGACATGCCCTCCGCTGAACGCATGGGCTACGACGGCGCGGCGCCTCGGCGTGCGAGTCGCGGCGCCCGGCGCCTCGCGGAACAATGGCTTGCAGGCCGTGATCTGCCGTTCCCCGGCCCGGAAACCGCGCCGTGAGACGTGGTCTCACGTGCTGGAGTCACCAAGGAGACGCTCATGTCCTCGAAGAGGCGCCGCAAGAAGAAGGCACGCCGCAATCACCCGGCGAACCACGGGAAGCGACCTCAGTCCTGACCCTCGGCACGGACGTGCGGGTCCGTGCCGGACCCGCAACGACACCTGCGGCCCGCTTGGGCGCTGAGCCGTAGCCGATGAGGCTCGTGGGGGCCATGCGCCATGGGCGGGGCATACGCCGACCCCCGGACGGCCTGGTGGGCGGTCAGGTCCGTCGGGGCGAGCTGGGTGTCAGCAGGCGCCGAGGAACGTCCTGATCTCCTCGACGACGCGTTCGGGGGCGTCCTCCATGAGGAAGTGGCCGGCGTCGGGGACGGTGAGGAGGGTGGCGTCCGGGATGGCGCCGCTGAGCCGCCTCGCGTAGTGGAGGGGCTGCCATTGGTCCTTCTCGCCCCAGAGGATGCGCACGGGCATGGTCAGGCGTCCGAGTTCGTCGCTGATCTCCTCGGTGTACTTCGCGTCGTAGTGACGCACCTGGTGTTCGAAGAACGACACGCGGCCCAGGGCGGAGCGGTGTGGTGCAAGGTAGGCCTGGAGCACGTCGCCGCTCATCAGCGCATCGTCCGCGACGGTCATCGTGAGCTGGCGGGTCAGCAGGTCGTCGAAGGCGTCCTGCGGCATGCTCATGAAGTCGTCCAGGTTCTCGTCGATGACCCGGCGCCAGGTCGGCGAGGGCCACGAGTCGTAGCTGACCGAGTCGATGACCATCAGTCGCCGCACACGCTCGGGGTGTGCGACAGCGAAGCGCAGGCCGATGGCGCCGCCGATGTCGTGCGCGACGATGTCCGCCCGGTCGATGCCCAGCGCGTCGAGAAGGTGCCCGAGGAGTGCGGTCTGGGCGGCGACCGATGTGTCGCGGTCCACCGGCCGCTCGGAGCGGCCGTATCCCAGCAGGTCATAGGTAACGACCCGGAAGCCGTCCGCCTCGATGTGCGGCACGACGTCGCGCCATTCGTACGCGTGCGAGGGTGTGCCGTGGATGAAGATCACGGGCCGGCCCCTGCCCTGGTCCCGGATGGCGAGGCGTACCCCGTCGACGATGAGGTGGTCGGTCAGGAGGGACATGGTGACTCCATGACGGTGCTGGACGGCGAGGGCGGCACGGGTCAGCGGCGCAGGTCTGCCACCGCGACCTATACTGAGTAGACCAGTCTACCCAATGAAGTCGAGGTGTGTGATGAGCGAGGCAGAGCGGACACCTGCCGCCAGGAGGCGGCGGCCGGCCCGCGAGCGGGTCCTGGCCGCCGCGGCGCGGCGCTTCTACGCCGACGGGATCACGGCGACCGGCATCGACACGATCACCACCGAGGCCGGTGTGGCGAAGATGAGCCTGTACAACAACTTCTCCTCCAAGGCCGATCTCGTCCTGGCCTATCTGGACGCCCGGCATCAGGAGTGGCTGACGCGGTACCACTCACGGCTTGAATGCGCCGAGAGCCCTCGCGACGGCGTGCTCGCCGTCTTCGACACCTACATCGACAGTGCCGACTCCGCCCACGAGGAGGCCTTCCGCGGGTGCGGCCTGCTCAACGCCGCCGCAGAGTTGCCCGTCGGGGACGAGGGGCGGGCGCTGGTACGCCGGCACAAGGAAGAAGTCCAGCGTCTGCTGGCCGCCCAGGTCGAGGTGTTGCTGCCCGGGCGTCCCGACGCCGCTCGCACCACGGCCGAACATCTGGCGTTCCTCCTGGAGGGTGCCATGGTGCGTGCCGGCCTGGAGGGCGACAGCAGTCGTCTGCGGCAGGCCCGCGCCATGGCGACGCGTGTGCTGGAGTGGTGCTGACCGAGCCGCATCGCAGCGGGATCCCCCCTTCGGGCCCCAGTTCCTCGGGGCCCCGGCGAGTACCGCCTTCCGGGCCGTCATCGGGGTGCGACGGTTACGGCGGCCTCGGTGCCGTCGTCATCCGGCGCCGGTGCGGGGTCCCCCGGTCCGCGCAGGGCGATGTAGACGAACAGGGCGCCCATGACGGCGACGCCCGCCCACATCGCCTGCTGCCAGCCCTCCACGAAGGACTGCTGGGCGGCGAGGAGCAGGTCCTGCGCGTGCGCGCCGCTGCCGGGCGCCACCTCGACGGCGTTGGCGATGCCTTCCCGCGCGGTGTCCGCGGCGCTCCCGGGGATGCCCGCCAGCCTGCCGTCGATGGAGTTGCGGTAGCCGGCGGTCAGCAGCGCGCCGAGCAGGGCGACGCCGAGCGCGGTGCCGAACTCACGGGTGACGTCGTTGAGGGCGGAGGCAACGCCCTGTTTCCCGCTCGGCAGCGACCCGGTGATGGCCTCGGTGGAAGGAGTCATCGACAGCCCCATGCCGACACCCATGGCGAGCATGCCGGGGAGAATCGTCAGGTAGCCACCGTCCGCGGAGACGAACAGGGCCATGAGCGCGAGACCGGCGGCCCCCAGCGTGATACCCACCATCATCGTCGGCCGGGAGCCGATGCTCGCGGCCGCCCTGGGAGCCAGACCGGACGCCGCCATCATCATCACGGCCATGGGCATCAGGGCCAGTGTCGCCAGCAGCCCGGACCAGCCGAGCACCGCCTGGAAGAACGGGAACAGAACCACGGCGATGCCTGCCTGTACACCGAAGACCACCAGCAGAGTGATCGAACCGCCGGCCAGGCCGCGCTCCCGGAACAGACGCACGTCCAGGAGGGAGGCGTCGCGGCGGTGCAACTCCCACGCCACGAAGCCGGTGGCGGCGACCAGACCGCCGACGAGACCGATCAGCGCCGCAGGGGCGGTCCAGCCCTTCTCCGGGCCCTCCTGCAGGACGAAGATGAGGCCGACCACGGCGACGGCCGAGAGCAGTGCGCCAAGGGTGTCGAACGAGTGGGCCGACCGTTCGCGCGAGTCGGGTACCGACTTGAGCGTCATCGCCAGGGCCACGGCGACCACGACCACGGGCAGCACGAAAAGCCACCGCCAGTCCGCGACATCGACCAGCAGGGCGGAGAGGAACATCCCCAGGATCCCGCCGCCCCCGGCGACTCCGGTCCACACCCCGATCGCCTTGCCCCGCTCCCCCTCGGGGAAGGTGGAGGTGATGACGGCCAAGGTGATCGGCATGATCACCGCGGCACCGACGCCGCTGACCACGCGCGCGGTCAGCATCGCCTCGGCGCTCGGGGCGAGGCCTGCCGCGGCACTGGCGACACCGAAAACGGCCAGACCGGCGATCAGCATGGGCTTGCGGCCCAGCCGGTCACCGACCGCACCGAGCGGGAGGAGCAGGGCCGCCAGGGCCAGGGTGTAGATGTTGATGATCCACAGCACCGTGCTCTGCGAGGCGTCGAATTCGACGGCCATGTGTGTCTGGGCGACGTTCAGCCCGGACACCGACGCGATGACCGCCATCAGGGCCACCGAAACCGCGATCAGGATGGTGCGCAGCTGACGTGCGTCCGGTACGCCCCGGTCCTCGACGGGGGCCGCCGGCGCGGGCTGACTCGTACTCATGGTTCTCCTTGGGAGGGTGATGCGGCAGGGGGCCGGTCCCCGGGGTGTGGGCGTGCGGATGGCACGGGCTCGCTGAGCGCGCTCGTGGATCCTCTGGGAACTCGGTTCCGCTCGGGTGCGGCCTCAGTCGTTCCGGGCCGCCGTCCATGAGTGACCGTAATCACCCTTTGCGACATGGGCATACAATGTTGCCCATGACGCAAGATGATGGCGAGCTGGACAGCCTCGTACGCAAACGCATCCGCGCTCTGCGCGTCGCACAGGGCTGGTCGTTGGAGGAACTGGCCACGCGCGCCAACATGAGCCAGTCGACACTGAGCCGCATCGAGAACGGGCAGCGGCGCCTCGCACTGGATCAGCTGGTCACTCTCGCCCGCGCCCTGGACACGTCGTTGGACCAGCTCGTGGAGACCGCGACCGACGACGTCATCACCAGCCCGATGATCGACGGCGCCCACGGGCTGATGCGCTGGCCGGTGAAAGGCGACCCGGGCATGACCGTCGTACGTCAGCGCATGACCGAACCACCACCGGACAACCCCGCGCGCATGCGCGCCCACCCGGGCCGCGAATGGCTGGTCGTCCTGTCCGGAACCGCGATCCTCATGCTGGGACACAAGCGCCTGCGCGTCGAGACCAACCAGGCCGCCGAGTTCCCCACCATGCTTCCGCACGCCATCGGAGCCGAGGGCGGCCCCTGCGAGATCCTGGGCATCTTCGACCGTGACGCCCGGCGCGGCCACCAGCGCGACAGCGGCAAGGGCGCGGGCGCCTCCACCACCTGACCTTTCGCCGCGGTTCCGTCTACCCGGTCGCGTACCGTGCTCGGCCGTGACGGGCTCCACCGGGGTGCTCGGTGAGCACGAAGCCGTATACGGCGTTCCCGGCGAACAGGTGACCGCAAGCGCCGATGTCGCATCCCGGAGGCGGCGGAAGACAGCTGCGGTACTGGGGGGGGGGGGGGGGGGGGGGGGGGGGGGGGGGGGGGGGGGGGGGGGGGGGGGGGGGGCAGCGTGGGGGGGGGGGGGGTTGTCCGCATGGTGTAGGGTAGAGGTGTGG
>NZ_JBVIIM010000007.1:165422-187109 GCF_055569765.1 Streptomyces sp. NPDC031365
GGAGAGGGGCGAAAGAACCCTTCTCCCCCCCCCCCCCCCCCCCCCCCCCCCCCCCCCCCCCCCCTGCCCGGTCGCCGGCATGCCCCCGGCCCCCTGGGACGTCAGGTCACGTCCACATCGGCGTGCAGCACATGGTGGTCCGAGTACGGGGTGGGCCACACACGGTGCCGGAGCGGGGCGATGCCTCGCAGGAAGACGTAGTCGAACTTGCTGTGCCAGTCGGTGGTCGGTGTGCAGGTGCCGGCGTCCGAGGGATGACACCGGGGGTCGGTGTCCTCGGCCAGCGCCCACATCCGGGCGAGTTCAGGGGTGTACGGCACCGCATTGAGGTCGCCGAGCACGATGGCGCGCTCGTGCCGGGCGATCTCCGCGGCGAGTACGCGGGTCTGTTCGGCCCGGACCCCTTCCTGGCGCCGTTGGGCGAGATGGGTGTTGAAGACCCGGACGGGCCGGTCGCCCACCAGGGTGGTGACCGCCATGTAGCCGCGGTCTTCGGACCCGCCGTCGGGGTACTCCGCCTTCACCTGGTCCGTCATCGGTGCCGCCGAGAGGATCGCCTGGCCGAAGCCCCCGGGGTTCCACGGCACTCCCCCGCAGCGGCCCCAGTTCTGCAGAACCGCCCCGTACTCGACGTGGTAAACCAGCCCATAGAGGTTCTCCAGATGGTCCCGGATCCGTGCGACGTCACGTTCGCACGCCTCTTGCAGTCCGATGACCTGCGGCGCGAACCTGGCGATCTCAGCTGCCCGGTCGGCGTTGCTCTCTCCGCAGGGGTTGCAGATGTTCCACGTCATGACCCGGTTCGGTACGACGTCGTTGACGGCAGCGACGGGCAGTGTCTCGGCGGAAGAAGCCCCGTCAGGTGCACTCGGCCCGAGGAGCACCAGGCAGGCTGCGATCACCGCGCCCCCCAGCAACCGCGTGCCCCTCTCGAACACCATCGCCTCCCCGGCGTGATTCCCACGGCATCTGACGTCTTCCCGCACGAGATTATGTGACGGACATGGGGAAGGTCACGGTGTGCCCCGAGGAGATGGTGCTTCCTCACACGGCCGACCGGTGCGTGCGGGACCGTCGGATCGGCGGAGCGGACGGGTTGCCGCACCGTCCGTCCTCGATGTCGTCGCACCCGGCGATCGCCCCCAGGGCCGAGCCGGCTGCGGTGTCGCAAGGGAGGCGAGGGCCGGCGGCACGTGTGCCGGCCCTCGCAGGAGTGCGTCAGCGCCTGCGGGACCAACCGGTTCCGATGCCCGCCACGTGCAGGGCCAAAGCGGTCAACCCCAGCAGCATGACGTTCACCGAAGAGAACACGTCGTTGGTACCGATGTCCGCCGCGTTGATCAGAAATGCGATGAAGAACAGTACCGCCGCGATGATGCCGAGCATGAGCGAGCTCCTCTCGTCAGGGTGAAGCCCGTATGCCCAGCCATCGCGCTCACAGACCCGATGGGAACCACGGAGCGTGGATTTTCCCCTTGCGCCGACGAGTTGGCCATCGTGAGCCGGGTGAGCTCCCCGCCGGCCCGGTTCTCTGGACAGGGGGGAAGATCCCACGCTGTCAGCGCCTCCACCACGTTGTCGGTGATGTTCGCCTGGCGCACGGACCAGCGAGGGGCCTGTTCGGACGAGCCGGAGTCATCCGCCCGACCTCGAGCGGTCCGTCTGCTCGGGCCGTTCGGCCCTGGTGCCTCCTCGACTCGACGGCTGGGGACCACGTGCCGGACCCGCGGTCCGCCGGTGCGGTGACTCGGTCTCCGGTTCCAGCCGGTCGCACAGCCTGCGCAGTCCGACGGACCCGGACGGGGCGCGGAACCTCCCACGGCGATGCGGTCGGCCGGCGTCACACGCCGAGAGGCTCACGGGCCCGGTCAGCCGTGCATCGCATCGCAGCGCGCTGGAAGGCGGCGAGGTGTGGTCAAGGGGAGGGGGGCCGCGGTGGCCCGGGGCCGCCGCCATCTCCTCGGGCTGAAGTCCTGCGGAAGCGTGTGCGGCGCTGGATGGACCGTAGTACTCCTGAGAAGTCCCGGAAACACGCCCGTGCTCACCTGGAGTCGTCCGATGGCCGTTCGTCGTGTCGTGCCCAACATTCCTACGGAGGCCGCGCAGGAAAGCCGCGAGTTCTACGGCCTGCTGGGCTTCGAGGAGGTCATGAACCTCGGCTGGATCATGACCCTGGCTTCTCCCTCCAGCCCGGCCGCGCAGGTCAGCGTCATGACCGGCGACAAGACCGCGCCGCTCGTCCCCGACATGAGCGTGGAGGTGGATGACGTGGACGCCGCCTACGCGGTCATGCGGCGAAGCGGTGCGGACATCGTTCATCCCCTGCAGGACGAGGAGTGGGGGGTGCGGCGGTTCTTCGTGCGCGACCCCAACGGTCGCGTGGTCAACGTGCTGGGGCACCGCTGACGCCTGCCGCACCGCCACAACACCGCCGGTCACAGCCACCCGTTGAGGACTGCGACCAGACGTCGTCGTGGTGTTCGCGCACACTCATGCCGGCGCTGTGCGGCCCGAACGGCCCGAGCGCCGCCGGTGTTCGGGCCGCGGGGCCGGAGTCGGGCGCACGAGCACCGTGCGGCCGGATGACGGCCGGCTCAGCGGGCGGCGAGGAGTTCGAGCGTGTCGATCACTCGGTTCGAGAAGCCCCACTCGTTGTCGTACCAGGCGACCACCTTGACGTGCCGGCCGTCCACGCGGGTGAGGGCCGAATCGAAGATCGAGGAGGCCGGGTTGCCGGTGATGTCGGACGACACCAGCGGGTCCTCCGAGTATTCGAGCACTCCGGCGAGCGGCCCCTGGGCTGCGGCTCGGTACGCCTCCAGTACGTCCTCGCGCGTCACGTCCCTGGAGACCGTCGTGTTCAGCTCGACGATCGAGCCCACGGGGACCGGCACCCGGATCGAGTCACCCGACAGCTTGCCGTCGAGGCCGGGCAGCACGAGGCCGATCGCCTTGGCGGCGCCCGTCGTTGTCGGCACGATGTTGACGGCTGCGGCGCGGGCGCGGCGGGCGTCGCGGTGCGGACCGTCCTGCAGGTTCTGCTCCTGGGTGTAGGCGTGCACGGTTGTCATGAAGCCGTGCTCGATGCCCGCGAGTTCGTCGAGGACCGCGGCCAGTGGCGCGAGTGCGTTGGTCGTGCACGAGGCATTGGAGACGACCGTGTGCAGGTCCGGGTCGTAGGCGTCGCTGTTCACGCCGTACGCCAGCGTGATGTCGGCCCCGTCCGACGGCGCGCTGACCAGGATCTTCTTCGCGCCCGCGTCGAGGTGGGCTCGAGCGGCCTTGGCGGAGGTGAAGCGGCCGGTCGCCTCCAGCACGATGTCGACGCCGAGCTCGGCCCACGGCAGCCGGACCGGGTCCCGCTCGGCGAGTACCGTGATGCGGCGGCCGTCGACGACGAGGGCGTCCGCTTCGGCTGTGACCGGTCGGCCGAGCCGGCCGGCCGTCGTGTCGTAGGCGAGCAGTCGCGCCAGAGCGGCGGGTTCCGTCAGGTCGTTGACGGCCACGACCTCCAGGGTGCTGCTGTCGCGCTCGAGCAGTGCTCGCAGCACATTGCGTCCGATGCGGCCGAATCCGTTGATCGCGATACGAGTCATGTGTGGTGTGTCCCTTCGTCCCTTGCCAGCATCGCGCTCGGCACGGACACGTGGCAGCGGCATGATCGCCACGGTTCGAAAGGATCGCGCCAGGGAGCGAGGAGGCTACTCTCCCTGAGCGAAGGTGCGGCGGTACTCGCTCGGGGTGGTGTCAAGGATCCGCTGGAAGTGCAGGCGCAGATTGGCACCGGTTCCCAGGCCGACGTCGGCGGCGATCTGCTCGACTCCCAGCTGCGAGCGCTCCAGCAACTCGCGGGCCGCGTCGATGCGGGCGCGCATGACCCACTGCATCGGCGTGTACCCCGTGTCCTCGACGAAACGGCGCGAGAACGTGCGGGGTGAGACCGCCGCGTGTCTGGCGAGCGCGTCGAGGGTGAGGGGTTCGCCGAGCCTGCGCAGCGCCCACTCACGGGTGGCGGCGAACCGCTCACCGAGCTGTTCGGGCACACTGCGCGGCACGTACTGGGCCTGGCCACCGCTGCGATAGGGCGCCGCGACCAGGCGTCGGGCCGCATGGTTGGAAGCGGCGACCCCGAGGTCGCCGCGCAGGATGTGCAGGCACAGGTCGATGCCCGAGGCGGCGCCGGCCGAGGTCAGCACACTGCCCTCGTCGACGAACAGCACGTTCTCGTCCACGCGGACCGACGGGTGCCTGGCCGCGAGCGCCCGGGTGTAGTGCCAGTGGGTCGTGGCCCGCTTGCCGTCGAGCGCTCCCGTGGCCGCCAGTGTGAAGGCGCCTGTGGAGATGGCCGCGAGCCGTGTGCCCCGGTGGTGGGCGGCGATCAGCGCGTCGACGACGGCCCCCGGCGGATCCTCGCGGTCCGGGAACCGATAGCCGGGAATGAAGACGATGTCAGCCCATTCCAACGCCTCGAGCCCTTGGGCCACGTGGTACGACAGCCCGTCGCCACCGGTGACCAGTCCCGGGGCGGCGCCGCAGACCCGCACCTCGTACGGCATGCTCGCGCGCGTCGTGAACACCTGGGCGGGAATGCCCACGTCGAGAGGCTTGGCGCCTTCGGAGACGAGGACGGCGACGCGACGCAGGCGGGAAACTCGCACGGAGGGAAGCGTAGGCGAACCGCGGTGCGGGGCGCCCGGGTCCAGGGCCGCGTCGCGGGGCCGCCGGCTCGTGGCGGAGGACGGTGGGCCGTCTGCCGGCTCCACTTCACCCACCGGTGTCCAGCGACGGCACCGTTCCCTTCCCCGGGGGCGGCCCGGGTGTGGGCGGCGGCATCGGCGCAGTACGGGAACGTGCGCGGCGGCCTCGCCCGCACCACGTTCACGCACGTCTTCGGAGGACCGCCCCCGCCCGAGGGTTGTCCGGGCAGAGGCGCGGACGGTGGTGCCGCCGAACGCGCCGTCCCGGTCTCTCTCCGTCGTCGGCCTCAGGGCACGCGGAGGGCGAGGAGGGCAACGTCGTCGTCGTTGTCGGCGGAGCGCACCCGTCGGAGAAGTTGGTCCGAGAACGAGGAGAGGGGGCGGTGGGCGAGGGCGGCGGCATGCTGGCGCAAGCGGTTCAGACCGTTGTCGAGGGACTGGCCGGGCACCTCGATGAGACCGTCCGTGTACAGCACCAGGGTGGACCCGGGCGGGAGCAGCACACTGGCATCGGGGCGCGGGATGTTGGTCTGGGTGCCCAGGAGAATGCCGTGGCCGTCGGTGAGATAGCTTGCCAGGCCGTCCCGGCTGACCAACAGGGGCGGAGGGTGACCCGCGTTGGTCCAGGACAGCCGCCAGTGATCGTTCTGGGCCGCTTCGATTCGGGCGAAGATCAAGGTGGCCATGGCGACGTCGGTGATGTGGTGGATCGCCTCGTCGAGCCGTTCGACGATACGGCTGGGCGGGTCCTGCTGGGACCAGGCGTAGGCGCGCAGCATATTGCGGACCTGGGCCATGCCGGCTGCCGCCTCCAGGTCGTGTCCGACGACGTCGCCGATGGCCAGGGCGGTGGACGCCTGGGCCAGGGGAAAGGCGTCATACCAGTCGCCGCCGACGTGTGAGGCGTCGGGTGCGGGCAGGTAGCGGACTGTCATCTCCAGGCCCGGAACGCCGGGCATCTGGGGCAGCAGATGGTGCTGCATGGTCTCGGCCACCTTGCGCTGGCGCTGGTAGAGCCGAGCGTTGTCCAGGGAGAGGCCGGCCCGATGCGCGATGTCCTCGATCAGCGGAAGGTCCACGGGCGTGAAGGCCACCGGGTTCTCGCTGCGGCCCAGCGTCAGTGCGCCGAGGACGGCACGGGTGCTTCGGATGGGTGCGATGGCCGCGGAGTGCATTCCCGTGGCCTTGAACAGGCGGCCCTGCTCGACCGCTATGCCGGAGTCCGGTGTCCCCTGGTAGGTCTCCGGACCGGCCAGGGTGGAGGCGACGCCCCGCAGGGCCCTGGACAGGGGCATCGGGGATTGTTCGGGAATCGGCGGCATCGGACCCTCGAGGTCCTCATGGCGCACCGGAGTGTCACCGTCGGCGTGGACGACGACGGTGCGCCACACCTCGTCGCGCTCGGCGATCAGGTCGACCACCACCCAGTCGGCCAGCCGGGGCACCACCAGGGCCGCCAGGCGCTTCAGCGCCTCGTCGATGTCGAAGGTGGAGGTCAGCCGGGTGGTGGTCTCGGCCAGCAGAGCCAGCCGTTGCAGTTCCGTCAGCGACTGGGCCATCGGCCCCGGTTGCACAGCGGTGCCCTGGGGCGGCTCGGGAGTATGGAAGACGACGAGGGTGCCGACTTGCCGGTCGCCATATGCGTACGGCGTGATCAGCCAGGAGACGACCAGAACGGCACCATCGGCGCGTGCGAAGTAGTCCTCGTCACCCTGGGCCGCGCGTCCTTCATGGAAGGCCTGCCGCATGGCGCACTGCGTTCTCGGGATCCGTTGCCCTTGTGGACCGCGGTGCAGCAGGTCGTGCGCGTCCTGGCCGAGGAGTTCTCCGGCGGGCCGGCCCAGCATCTGCTCGGCCCGGTTGTTGACGGCGACAATGCAGCCCTCCTCGTCGACGACGTAGGCTCCGGCACCCATGGCTTCCAGTGCTTCGGTCAACGCGGCGGAGGCTGCCGGCACGAGCAGCTCATGCGCGGGCTCCGTGTGCTTCGGCCCTGCCATTGTGTCCTCCTCGCTGTTCGGGCCGGCGCTCCGACCGTCGCCGGTCTGCCTGGCCGTGTGCCTTCTCCCGCTGGTGCGCCTTCCCCGTATGCCCCTCCACGTGAGGATTCCACGTGGCCGGGCGTTTCCCACGGCTCTCCGGCACGGGGAGTGACGCGCGTGCGGCCACGGAGAGTACCGGCCGCCCACCCCTCCGTCCCCGCGTGGTGGCACCGGCGCGCGATCAGGTGAGCGGCATCGCGCCTGATCCGTCCCTCATCCGTCGTGGCGGCCGCCCGTCGTGGCCCATGCGGGGGCACCGACCGCGGGCTCCCGGGCGGAATGTCCCTCCGGGGCATCTTGCCGCATCGGCAAGATTCCGTGCCGGATCGCGCAGGGCTGGACAAGACTCGGGGCTCCCGGCAGAAGGAGCCCTAGATGAGCACCACCGATGCGGTCGAGTTCTGGGACGGCGTCCACGCGGACCGCCCGGCGGCCACCGATCCACGGCCCAACGCACGTCTCACCGAAACGGTCGCCGGCCTGCCGCCCGGCGATGTGCTGGACCTCGGCTGCGGCGCCGGAGGAGACGCGCTGTGGCTCGCTCGCCGGGGGTGGCGGGTCACCGCCGTCGACGTCTCGTCCGTCGCCATCGAGCGCCTCACACGACTCGCCGCCGCACACGGCCTGGACGACCGGATCACCGCCCAGCGGCACGACCTGCACGAGTCCTTTCCCGACGGCGTGTTCGACCTCGTCTGCGCCCACTACCTGCACACCCCCCTCGACCTGGACCGGGCAAGCGTGCTCCGCTCGGCCGCGCACCGCCTGCGGCCGGGCGGGCGGCTGCTGATCGTCGACCACGGCTCGACCGCTCCGTGGTCGTGGAACCAGGATCCCGACGTCCGGTACCCCACCGCGCGGGAGGTCGCCACGGACATCGCCCTGGATCCGGAGACCTGGACGGTCGCACGGGCGGACTCGCCCCGCCGGACCGCGGCCGGACCGGACGGGCAGACCGCCGAGGTCACCGACCACGTTCTGATCGTCCACCGCACCGCCTGAACCCCGCCGCTCCCCGAGGAGGCACCATGTCCACCGCGCCGCGCCGGAGAATTCGCAGCGACAACCCACCGCCTCGCACCGGAGGCAGCGAGACCGAGGTCCTGCGCGGCTTCCTCGACTACCTCCGCGAGTCGGTCTCCGCGAAGGTCGAAGGCGCCCCCGAACCGCAGGTCCGCACCTCTGGAGTGCCGTCGGGCACGAACCTCCTCGGACTGCTCCGTCACCTCACGTTCGTCGAGCGGGCAACGTTCCTCGGGGACCGGGTCACCGACTGGAAGGGAACCTTCCGGGCCGCCCCCGAGGACAGCGTGGCCGATGTCGTCGCCCGCTACCGGGAGGCGGTCGCCCAGGCGAACAACGTACTCGACGGATGCACCGACCTCGCCTCGCCGGTGCCGCGCCCCCGGCCGGACAGTCCCGCTCCCAGCGTCCGCTGGGCACTCACCCACATGATCGAGGAGACCGGCCGCCACGCCGGCCACGCGGACATCCTCCGTGAACAGATCGACGGCGCGACCGGACGCTGACCACCGCACAGACAGCCCCGCCGGCCACCACACCTCACCCTTGACACGGTCATGCCCGCCGCTTGTATGGTCTAGGCCAACAGAACTCGCCGCTCCGCTTCGGGAGTTGATCCTTCGCGGGCCCCGACCACTTCCCCGCGAGGACGGCGAGCGCGCGCCACCTTCGCGCCTCCTGGCCCCACCCACGAGCGGTCGCCCTGCCGCGTACGGTCTCCCCCACCCACGATCCATGACCACACGCGCCCGGGGACGATCCGATGTGAAGGAGTTCCTCCATGCGTACCAGCAAGAAGACCGCCGCGCTGATCGGCGCGGCTCTCGCTCCCGTGGTCGCCGTCAGCCTGCCCGCCTCGTCGGCGAGCGCGCACGGCTACATCTCCGATCCGCCCAGCCGCCAGGCCCAGTGCGCCGCGGGCACGGTCTCCTGCGGGGACATCACCTACGAACCGCAGAGCGTCGAAGGCCCCAAGGGACTGACCAGTTGCAGCGGTGGAAACAGCCGCTTCGCCGAACTGGACGACGACGGTTCGGGCTGGGCGGTCACGCCGGTTCCCAAGAACACGACGTTCTCGTGGCGGCTCACCGCACGGCACGCGACCAGCACCTGGGAGTACTACGTCGCCGGTCAGCGGCTCGCGCTGTTCGACGACGGCGGGGCCAAGCCCGGCGAAGTCGTCCATCACCAGGTCGACTTCGGCGGCCTCACCGGACAGCAGAAGGTTCTCGCCGTCTGGAACGTGGCCGACACCGACAACGCCTTCTACGCCTGCATCGACGTCAACGTCGGCGGCTGACCGCCGGACCGGAGCGAGTCCCGGGAACACGGGGAGCACCGCTCCCGGGGCCGCTCCGTGTGTTCCAGTGCCACAGGCCCGTCGTCCAGGCGATCCGGCACGGGTGCGGAGCCGCATCGACGTACCAGCGTTTCACCCGGCCGCTCGGGCGTCGTGCCCGTCGGCAATCTCGGCCGCCGGCTGCCACCCGGCTGCCCGCCCCGCCCCGCCCCGCCCCACGCAGCCGACCATGGCGTGGACGACAGAGCTAGCCGTCGGTTTCGTACCCTTGCGGCATGCGCATGCGCCCCACCCTGAGCTGGACCCCCGCCGACGATCTGCCACCGGGCACCGTGGATCCGGAGCCGGTCGCCGATGCGCTGCGTGTCGGCGGCGTGCTGGTGCTCAGTGGGGCGGGAATCTCCACCGAATCGGGCATCCCCGACTATCGGGGCGACGGCGGGAGCCTGACCCGCCACACGCCGATGACCTACCAGGACTTCACCGGCAGTGCCGAGGCCCGGCGCCGGTACTGGGCACGCAGCCACCTCGGCTGGCGTACCTTCGGCCGCGCCCGCCCGAATGCCGGGCACCGGGCCGTGGCCTCGTTCGGGCGGCACGGCCTGCTCTCGGGGGTGATCACCCAGAACGTCGACGGTCTGCACCAGGCTGCCGGCAGTGAGGGTGTCGTGGAGCTCCACGGAGGCCTGGACCGGGTCGTCTGCCTTTCCTGCGGGACCTTCAGCCCGCGCTCCGAACTGGCGGCGCGGCTCGAGGAGGCCAACGCGGGATTCACTCCCGTGGCCGCCGGAATCAACCCGGACGGTGACGCCGACCTGACGGATGAGCAGGCCGGAGGCTTCCGCGTGGTGCCCTGCACGGTGTGCGGCGGCATCCTCAAACCGGATGTGGTGTTCTTCGGCGAGAACGTACCGCCACAGCGGGTCGCCCACTGCCGCACCCTGGTCCGCGAGGCGGCCTCACTGCTCGTCCTCGGATCCTCGCTGACCGTGATGTCCGGACTGAGATTCGTCCGCCAGGCGGCCCAGGCCGACAAGCCGGTACTGATCATCAACCATGACCCCACCCGCGGTGACCGGCATGCCCGCACCCGGATCGCGCTCCCCCTGGGAACCGCGCTCAGCACGGTGGCCGACCGGCTGGGCGTCCCCGTCGACGGCCGGGCGGCCTGAGGGAGGAAGGGGCAGAGGGCTCGGCGCCCGGGCCCTGCGACGTCACGCCTGTGCGCGGAGCTCGGAGTGCGGCGGCCGATGGGCCGGCCGACGCTCTCGGCCGCCAGGCTGCGCGCCGGCGGACCGCTGCCGGCGGAGATCGAGCCGAGCCCTCCCACCGGGTCCTGCCGCCACCGGCTCCGGGACGGTCTCCCGGCCGCCGGTCCGGTCTCCGGCGCAGCCCTCGCCGCCTCCCTCCCCCGCGCGGCACCGGCGGGACGCCGGGTTCCACCACCGCCTTGTCCGGCCCCCTCCACTCACCTCCACCCCTCCGGCCCTCTGCCGGATCTCGCCCCGCCCTGCGCCGAGGAGTCCCGGGCCTCCCGCAACGGTTTTCGAGACGTGCCGCCGTGGCCTCCGGAGCCCTCAACGGCATGCGCGACGAATGCAGTTGAGCAGCCTCTCGGGGAACTGGAGCAATCAGCCCGGCCGGTCGTCCCGTGTGGTGCGGTCACCCGATGGCGGCCAGGCGGCGCCGGAGTTCCTCATCCGTCACATCCTCCATGTGGGTCAGGAAGACCCACATGTGACCCGAAGGGTCCTTGAGGATGACCGTGCGGTCCCCGTGGAACATGTCCGTCGGCGGCTGGAGGACTTCCGCGCCGGCGGCCTCCGCCCGCTGCGCCAGACCGTCGACATCGGGCACGAAGACGTGCAGCGTGACGGATGTGCCCCCGCCGAGCGAGGACGGCGCGGCGAAGGAGCCGGCCTCCGCCCCTCCGGCACCGGCGTCTCCCAGCATCAGCACCGACCGGCCGATGGTGATCTCGGCGTGCAGGATCCCGCCACCCGGAGCATCGACCCTGAAGTCCTCCCGGGCGCCGAACGCCCGTTGGTAGAAGTCGATCGCGGTGGCGGCGTCATCGACCATGATGTGCGGGATCACGGCATACCGGTAACGCCCGGGGATCTCGGTGTGCGCTGTGCGCTCGCCCATGGTGAACCTCCTTGGAGAGGCACCGCCGGTCGGTTCCTGCGGTCCTGCGACGAACGTAGAAGCTCAAGTCCGGTTCAGGTCAAGCGGGCCGCGCCACGGGCCCGGAGGAATCAGCCGACCAGCACCCAGAGGAGCAGTGTGAACAGCAGGCCGAAGGTGAGCAGTGCCGGGACTCCGAGGATCAGGGCGACCATCCCCCACCGGGTTCGCCCCGCGGGAACCGCCGCTTCCGCGGGCCGGGTTGTTCCGTCCTGTACTGCACCCATGCTTCCCACTTCCGTTCAAGGACGTCCGTACGAACCGATCCTGTCAGTCGACGACAGGATCGGAGTACTGAACCCCGCTTGCGCGGGCCGTGCTTCACGATGCGCATCGCCCGGCCGCGAGCCGCGTCGCACCACTTGCCCCTGACCTTGATGTGAGGTTCTGGCGTGAGTGCGTGCCCGTTCCAGGACCAGTGCGCACAGAAGGAGTACCGGCATGGCGAATATCCCGCCTACCAGCACACGGCCGCGGGCCTGACCGGCCGGCGGAACGGGCGACCGTCGGTGCCGCACGACGATGCGGGTACGCCCGTTCATCTCAGGTCGTCGAAGGCGCGACGCGCACGTTCGATCTCGGGCATATGGGCGGCGGCCCATTGCAGGAGCACCTCGACCGGCGGGCGCATGGTCTTGCCCAGTGGGGTGATCCGGTACTCGACGGCGACGGGACGGGAACTGAGGAGCACCCGCTCGACGATGCCGTTGCGCTCGAGCCGTCGCAGCGTCGCGGTGAGCGACTTCTGCGTCACGGCGGGGACGGCACGGCGCAACTCGTTGAACCGGCGGGGCCGTTCGCAGAGTTCGTTGAGAACGCTCAGCGACCACTTGTCCAGCACCTGGTCGAGAAGCTCTCGGTGCGGGAGCGCGATCTCGAACACGTCGTCGTCATTCTCCGTGGTATCCGGCACGATACTTGGTCTCCTTGAAGTGTCCTTTGCCTACCAGGTACCAAAGGTATACCTGCTCGACCGAACTGAGGAGACCTCGATGTCCGTCCGTCGTTTCACCCCCGAAGGCATGACGCGACCCACGCCGTACGAGCATGTCGCCGTCGGCACCGGCACACGTCACGTACATGTCAGCGGCCAGATCGCCCGTACGGCGAACGGGTCCCCCGTCGCCCCGGGCGACCTCGCCGGGCAAGTCGCCCACGCACTGCGGAACACCGCTACGGGCCTGGCGGGGGCGGGCGCGTCGTTCGACGACGTGCTGCGGCTGACGTTCTACGTCACCGACTGGGCACCGGAGAAGATCGGCGCGTTCATGGCGGGGGTCGAGCAGGTCGCGGAGGAGATCGGGCTGACGATGCCGCTGCCTCCGTCGTCGCTGATCGGGGTGGATTACCTCTTCGAGCCCGATGTCCTGGTCGAGGTGGAGGCGACCGCGGTCCTCGACTGAGGCCGTCGTCGACCGCGCCCGTCGCCGGGATCGGAACCGGGCGCGGCTTTACCCTCTCTTTGCAACCCGGGCTGCCGCCGCCTCGTCTCTCCGCACGATCCATGACCCAGCCCGCCGGGTCACCGTGCGGGCGGACCGAGGAAAGAGAGCGATCCATGCGCCGAACCATCCTGAGCGCCGCGGCACTCGCGTGCACAGCCGTGCTGGCGAGCGCGATGCCCGCGTTCGCCGACGACCCCTCCCCCGTCTCCGAGGACGCGGTGTCTTCCAGCGCGTCGCCGTCTCCGGCCGAATCCGACCCGAGCCCGGTCCCGGCCGAGAGCGACGCGCCGGCCCCGGCGGAGGACGCCGGCGGGGTCACCGTCGTCCCCAGTGGCGCGCCCGACACCGGTGACGCCCCCGCGTCGGCGGATTCCGGAGCCGACAGCGCCCTGATCGGAGGGGGTGGCGCCGCGGTGCTCGCCGGCGGGGGCGCGGCGGTCTTCCTCGTACGCCGTCGGCGGGCGATGGCGGAATGACGTCGCTCTCCAGGCGTGCCTTCGCCACCGCGGCAGCGGCGTCCCTCATCGCCGGCTGCGGCGGCGGGCACCGGACCGGTGGGCCGCCCGCCGGACACTCCCCGGGCACGGCACCGGCCACGCGGCAGTCCGCGGAGCCGCCGCGGGTCCGGGGAGGTTCGGTTCCGGTCCGGCTCGAGATCCCGGCCATCGGGGTCGACACCCCGGTCATCTCGCTGGGGCTGGCTCCGGACCACACCGTCGAGGTGCCTCCGATCACCGCTGACGACCCGGCGGGCTGGTACCGGCACTCGCCGACTCCCGGCCGGCGGGGCCCGTCGGTGATCCTCGGTCACGTCACGGTCGGCGCCCACGGGGACGGCGTCTTCCGTCACCTCGCACGGCTGCGCCGGGGCGAGAGGATCGTGGCACACCTGGAGAACGGCACGGCGGCGGAATTCGCCGTCGGCCAGGTCCGGACGGTCGCCAAGGCCGACTTCCCGACGGAGGCGGTCTACGGGGACGTCGCCCGCCCGGAGTTGCGGCTCATCACCTGCGGCGGCCCGCGCAGGGGGGACGAGTACCGCGACAACGTGATCGTGTTCGCCGCGCTGAGCGCCACGATTCCCTGACCCGCCACCTGGGTCCCGGGCCGGTCGGCCGTGTGCCGGCGGCCTGGGATCCCTTCCGCGAGCGGTTCCACGCCATCGGCACCGCCACGACCATGGAGAGCGTTGAAACGGTCCCGCGAACAGGCAGCGTCCGAGCTCTTCGCTGCCCTCTATCCGCGCCTCGCCGGCTGGTGCCGCCGGCTGGTCGACGACGACGAGACGGCCCACGAGATCGCCTCGGAGGCGTTCACCCGGCTGTGGTCCCGCTGGACCTCCGTGGCGGAGCCGCGGGGCTTCCTCTACGTCACCGCGGCCAACCTGGTCCGGGACCACTGGCGCAAACTCGAGCGGGAACGCAGGGCCGTGCGCCGTGCCGGCACCGAAGCCGCCGTCCGGCCGCACACCGAGCAGTCCGACCCGTCCGTACGCCTGCTCGTGCAGTCGCTGCCGGAACGGCTGCGCGTGCCGATCCTGCTGCACTACTACGCTGACATGCCGATCCGGGAGGTGTCCGCGGTGACCGGACGCAAGGAAGGAACCGTCAAGGCCGATCTCCACGCGGCCCGGGAACTGCTCCGTGCCCATCTGAGGAGAAGCCTTGATCACTCGCTCTGACGAGGGTCCCGAGTTCGAACCCGACGACCCCCTCGCCGTCATTCTGCGGCCGGCCTCCGACTACCTCGGCCCGCCTCCCGGCCGGTTCGAGGCCATCCGGCGCGGGGCGGCGCGGCGCCGGCTGGTCCGCAGCGCGGCCGGCACCGCACTGGCGTGCGCCGCCGCCGTCCTGGTCGCCCTGCCGCTCCAGAACGCGGCGACAGCCGACAAGCCCGCGTCCCCCACGGTGCCGCTCGCCCCGCCCGTGAGCAACTCACCCTCCCCCACGCCGAGTCCGCCGGCGTCACCGGAGCCCGCCGAGTCCCCGACGGGCCCACAGCCCGTGACGGACGGCCCCTGGGCACCGCCGAGGAGCCACCTCACTCCCACTCCCGCACCGACGGTGACGGACTCGCCGTAACGGAAAGGCGCTCGGCCGGCACCTCACGGCATCAGCCCGCCCCCGTCTCCCGCGAGAGCGGGGCACGGGGGCGGGCTCGTGGGGCGGCGCCGTTCGGGGCGGCAGGTGCGCGCCGCCCCGGGGGAGGTCAGGCGCCGGGCAGGACCCCGCTGCGGGCGACCTCGGAGTACCAGCGCGCGCTGGCCTTGGGAATGCGGGTGCCGGTCGGGTAGTCCACGTAGACCGCACCGAAGCGCTTGCTGTAGCCGTGGGCCCACTCGAAGTTGTCCAGCAGCGACCACAGGAAGTAGCCGCGCACGTCCGAGCCGTCGACGATGGCCTGGTGGACGGCGGCCAGGTGGCCCCGCACATAGGCGATCCGGCCCGGGTCGTTGACGTTCCCGGACGGGTCGGCGTAGTCGTCGAACGCCGCCCCGTTCTCCGTGATGACCAGCGGCAGCCTGGGGAAGTCGGAGGACAGCCGGCGCAGCAGGTCGTACAGGCCGGTGGGGTCGACGGCCCAGCCCATGGCGGTGGTGTCGCCGGGCGGCTGGTGGAAGGCGACCTTGTCGGCGCCCGGCCAGGGGCTGTGGGCGCTGTTGCCGTGTCCGTCCGAGGCGTGGGTGGCGCTGCCGTCGGCCTCGGAGACGACGGTGGGCGTGTAGTAGTTGACGCCGAGGAAGTCCAGCGGCTGGTTGATCTGCTGGAGGTCGCCGTCCCGCACGAAGGACCAGTCGGTCAGCTCCGCGGTGTCCTTGAGCAGGTCCTCCGGGTAGGCGCCCTGCAGCATCGGGCCGGTGAAGACCCGGTTGGCGAGCGCGTCGATCCGGCGGGCCGCGTCGGTGTCGGCGTCGCTGTCGGTGAGCGGCCGTACGTGGTGGATGTTGAGGGTGACCGAGCACTGGGCGGCGGGGGGGAGGCGGTCGCGCAGTGCCTGGACGGCGAGGCCGTGCCCCAGGTTGAGGTGGTGGGCGGCGCGCAGGGCGGCCACCGGATCGGTGCGGCCGGGAGCGTGGACACCGGACCCGTAGCCCAGGAAGGCACTGCACCAGGGCTCGTTCAGGGTGGTCCAGGTCTTCACCCGGTCGCCGAGGGCGTCCGCGGCGAGGGCCGCGTACTCGGCGAACCGCTCGGCCGTCGCCCGCTCCGGCCAGCCGCCGGCGTCCTCCAGTTCCTGAGGCAGGTCCCAGTGGTAGAGGGTGGCGACGGGCTGGATGCCCTTGTCCAGCAGGTCGTCGGCGAGACGCCGGTAGAAGTCCAGGCCCTTCTGGACGGCGGGTCCGCGGCCGGTGGGCTGGACCCGGGGCCAGGCCAGGGAGAAGCGGTAGGCGCCCAGGCCGAGTTCGGCCATGAGGGCGACGTCCTCGCGCCAGCGGTGGTAGTGGTCGGTGGCGATGTCACCGGTGTCACCGTTGCGAACCCGGCCGGGGGTGCGGGCGTAGGTGTCCCAGATGGACGGCGTACGGCCGTCCTCGGCGGCGGCCCCCTCGATCTGGTACGAGGCGGTGGCCGAGCCCCAGAGGAAGCCCCTGGGGAAGGTACGGGCGGCGTCCGGGGCGGGCGCGGTCTGCTGTGCTGCGGTGACCACGTAAGTCCTTTCGGGATAGGGGGTTCGCAGGCAAGTGCCTGGTGGAGTGGGGTGCGAGGCGGGACGGGGCGAGGGCGTGACGGGTCAGCCCTTGACGGCGCCCGCCATGATGCCGCTGACGATCTGGCGGCCGAAGACGATGAACATCGCCAGCAGCGGCAGCGTGCCGAGCAGCGCGCCCGCCATGATCAGTGACTGGTCTCGCACATAGCCCGCGCTGAGCTGGGTGAGGGCCACGGGGACCGTCGGGTTGGTCATGTCGAGCACCACGAACGGCCAGAAGAAGTCGTTCCACGCGTGCACGAACGTGATCATGAACAGGACCGCCATGGCAGGCCGGGCGACGGGCAGCACGATGCTCCAGAAGATCCGCAGCGAGTGTGCCCCGTCCACGCGTCCGGCCTCGACGAGTTCGTCGGGCAGCGCTTCGGAGAGGTACTGCCGCATGAAGAACACACCGACCGCGCTCACCAGCGTGGGGAAGATGACGGCGGGCAGCTGCTGCGACCAGCCGAGCTCGGACATCATCATGAACAGCGGTACGACGCCGAGCTGCGGCGGCACCATCATGGTGCCGATCACCAGCATGAGCAGGGCGTTGCGGCCCTTGAACCGCAGCTTGGCGAAGGCGAATCCGGCCAGCGTCGCGAAGAGCACCGTGGACAGGGCGATCACCCCGGCCACGATCAGGCTGTTGATCATGGCCTTGCCCATGGCCGCCTCGTCCCAGGCGCGGGCGAGGTTGCTGAACAGGTTCGGGCCGGGCAGGAACGGCGGTGGCGTCTGGCTGACGCGGGTGTTGTCGGTGGAAGCCGCCACCATCGTCCAGTACAGCGGGAAGATGGACAGCACCGCCATGATGACGAGCAGGACGTAGGCGAGCGGGCCGGCGTGGTGCTGGCGGCCGGCACGCTGGCGCAGCAGCCGGCGGCCACCGCGGCCGGCCGGCTTCTCGGCAGGGGTCCGGTCCGGGGTCTCCGTCCGGACCGGGAGGCTGTGAGTGGTCATGACGACTCCAGGTCAGGACGTACGGGAACGCAGGCGCTTGATCAGGCGCTGCACCACGAAGGCGAGGACGAGCAGCATGAACATCGCCCAGGCGACGGTCGCGGAGCGGCCCATCTGATAGTTCTTCCAGCCCTCCTCGTACAGCAGAAGGCCCAGCGTCTGGTACTGGTTGTCCGCGCCGCCGGTGATGCCGTTGGGCCCCTGGCCGAAGATCAGCGGTTCGCCGAACAGCTGGGTGGCGCCGATCGTGGAGAGCACGATGGTGAAGACGATGGTGGAGCGGATGCCGGGAATGGTGACGTGCGTGAACTGCTGCCACCGGGAGGCGCCGTCGAGTGAGGCCGCCTCGTACCGGTCGGCGGGGATGGCCTGCATGGCGGCCAGGTAGAGCAGGGCGTTGTAGCCGGTCCAGCGCCAGATGACGATGGTGGAGATCGCGGCCTGGGCCGGCCACTTGTCGGCCTCCCAGTTCACCGGGTCGATACCGACGGAGCCGAGGGCCCAGTTGATCATGCCGAAGTCACGCTCGAAGATCATGGTGAAGACGAGCGCGGCGGCGGCGACCGAGGTGGCGTACGGGACCAGCGAGGCGACGCGGAAGAACAACGAGGCACGCATGCGGTAGTTGAGCAGGTGGGCCAGGCCGAGGGCCATCATCAGCTGCGGCACCGTGGAGATGACACCGATGGTGATGGTGTTCTGCAGCGCGTTCCAGAACCGTGAGTCGCCCCAGAGCTCGACGTAGTTGTCGAACGCCACCCACTCCATGATGTCGAGGGTGGCCAGTTCCACGTCGTGCAGGGAGATCCACGAGGTGTAGACGAGGGGGTAGAAACTGAACGCGGCGAAGACGACGAAGAACGGCGCGATGAACGCGAACGGCGCGCCCTTGACGTCCAGTCGGTGCAGCAGCGCGCTGCGCCGCCGGGCTTTGCCCTCGCCTCCGGTCTTGCGGGGCGTGCCTGGCGGCTCCTCGCCGGCCAGGGCGTTGGTGGTGGAGGTGGCCACCGGACTTCCTTCCTGAGAGCGGATGTGTGTGCCGGGGTCCGGGCCCGCCGGCCGGAGGCGGCGGCGGGCCCGGACGACCGCGGGGCGACCGGTCAGCCGACCGCCTTCTCCACGCGCTCCATGGTGGTGTCCCACGCCTCGTCACGCGAGGTGCCCTGCTCGATCAGGGCCAGGCCCTGCGAGAAGGTGTCCTTGATGGTGCCGTCCTTGCGGCCGAGGACCTGCTTGTCCGGGATCTCCTGCGCGGCCTCACCGAAGATCTGGCCGATCGGCGCGCCGCTGAAGTACTCCGACTTGGCGTTCTTCACCGCGTCGCCCTCCAGCGCCTTCTGCGAGGACGGGATGTTGCCGATCTCCGTGAAGATGTGGGCCTGCTGCTCCGGCGCGGTCAGCCAGGCGACGAGCTTCTGGGCCTCCTCCTTCACCGGGCTCTTCTCGACCACGCTCAGGAAGGCTCCGCCCCAGTTGGCTCCCTTGGGCGCCGGGGCGACGTCCCACTTGCCCTTGTTCGCGTCACCGGCCTTCTCGCTGATGTGGCTGAGCATCCAGGCCGGGCACACGGCGGTCGCGAACGTGCCGTTGGCCAGACCCGGGTCCCAACCCGGCTGGAACTGGCGCAGCTTGGCGGTCAGTCCCTCCTCGCCGGCATCGGCGGACAGGGCCCAGGCCTCCTTGACGACCGGGTTCTTGTCGTGGATCAGGTCGCCCTTCTCGTTGTAGTACTGCTCGGAGTGGCCGTAGACCATGGCGTTGAACAGACCGCTGGCCGAGTCCATGAACGCCACTTCACCGCCCTTGAAGTCCTTCTTGAAGGTACGGCCGGCCTCGACGTACTTGTTCCAGTCGCCTTCCCACAGCTTGCCGACCTCTTCCCGGTCGGTGGGCAGGCCGGCCTTCTCGAAGTAGTCCTTGCGGTAGCAGACGGCCATCGGGCCGATGTCGGTGCCCAGGCCCAGCACCTTGCCGTCCGCGGTGCTGATCTGGGACTGCTTCCAGGGCAGGAAGTGGTCGGTGCCCGCCGTTCCGGCGAAGTCCGCGAACTTGTCCGACTGGGTCTCGGTGATCTCCTTGGCCCGGCCGATCTCGATGCCCTGGATGTCCTTCAGACCGTTGCCCGCGGCGAGCCTGGTCTGCAGCGCGGTGTAGTACGTCTGCTCGTCACCAGCGATCTCGGCCTTGATGTCGACATTGGGGTTCTCCTTCTCGTACTGCTCCAGGAGTCCCGTCTCCTTGATGCCCATCACGCCGAACAGGCCCATCGTGATGGTGACCTTGCCGTCCTTCTTGCTCCCACCGGTGGCCGAATCACCGCCGCCGCCGCAACCGACGACGAGCGTCAGCGCGCCGACGGCCGCGGCTGTCGCCACCGCCTTCGTGCGCAACGAACCGAGAGTGCCCATTGGATCTCCTCCTAGCGACGGCGCTGACACATCGGAGTGACGAGTTTCGCGATGACTACAGCGGCTCTGATAGAAGTGGGAACGTGCCCACTTTAGGGTGGGCACGTTCCCACCGCGCCTCGAAGACTCCTGGCTCATGGATGGATCTGTCAATAACTTGAAAACAACTTCTCATCACGAACCGGACACGGCACCCGGGGTCCCGTCCCGGAACGGTCCTGTGCCCACGGCGGCGTCTGCAAGAATTGCCGCTGGTCACCTCCGCGGCAGGCATCCCCGCCGCGGCCGCCGAGGGGGGAGAACATGACCGGCAACCGCCGTCCCACGATCAAAACGGTCGCCGCCCGCGCCGGCGTGGGCCGCACCACCGTCTCCCGTGTCGTCAATGGTTCGGACCTGGTCAGTGCCGACGCTCGGGCCAGGGTCCTGGCGGCGATCAAGGAGCTCAACTACGTCCCCAACTCGGTCGCCCGCGGTCTGGTGACCAACCGCACCAACGCCGTGGCCCTGGTGATCCCGGAATCGGAGAGCCGGCTCGGGTCGGAGCCGTTCTTCGCGGCACTGATCCGGGGCGTCAGCGGCGCCCTCGCCGAGAGCCGGACGCAGTTGCAGCTGATGCTGGTGCGCGACCAGGCCGAACGGGACCAGCTCACCGAGTCGGTGGCGACGCGCCGTGTGGACGGCGTCCTCCTGGTCTCCGTCCACGCCGAGGACCGGCTGCCCGGCATGCTCGAGGAAATGGGTCTGCCCACCGTGCTCGCCGGGCGGCGTGACGCGGGCGAACAGCTGAGCTACGTCAACTCCGACAACGCCGGCGGGGCCACCGAGGCCGTCCGGCATCTGCTGGGCAGCGGCAGGACGCGGATCGCCACGATCACCGGCCCCCAGGACATGGACGTCGGCCGCAGCCGACTCGCCGGGTGGCGGGCCGCCCATGAGGAGGCGGGCAGGCCGGCGGACGAACTGCTCGTCGAGGCGGGCGACTTCAGCGAAGAGAGCGGAAGTCGTGCCATGCGTTTGCTTCTTGAACGCGCGCCAGATCTCGATGCCGTCTTCGCCGCTTCCGACCTCATGGCATTGGGCGCGCTGGCCGAATTGCGCCGCCAGAAGCGGCAGATACCCGGTGATGTCGCCGTGGTGGGCTTCGAGGACTCCGTCCTCGCCCGGCACACCAATCCGCCGCTGACGACGGTGCGTCAGCCGGTGGAGGAACTGGGCCGGACGATGGCCCGGATCCTCACCGACATCACCCAGCACGGCGCGCCCCGACAGCAGATGACGCTCCCGACGGAGCTGGTGGTGCGCGAGTCGTCGTAGTGCCGGCTCGTCGGCAGAACGGGGCCGGCAGGATGCGCGCCCGGACCCTGCCGACGGTTCCGGTGCCGGTGCCGGGCGGCACGGTCGTCACGACGGGCTGACCCCAGGGGGACGCCCGGGACGGGGCGGAGCTCCACGTGGCGTGCTCGTACGGTTCCCCTGTGTGAGCGGCATCCGTCGTCGGGCACGGTCCCCCGACAGCCGTCCGGTGTCCCCTCCTGCGGAGCGGACGCTGGGCCCGGTCAGGAGACCGACGGGCGGGAACGACGGGCCCGCCGCGGCGGCCGGGCCTCGTCCTTCGCGTCGCACCCGGGTCCGGTCGGCAGGGTACGACTCCCACCCTGCCTGTTCCCGGCAATCGGGCGGCCCCCAAGGTTGCCGACCTGCCGACCGGTCGGGGCCCGGGGAGAGTGCCTATGGTTCATTCCTGTGTGCCGGGAACCCTGGTTGCCGTCCTGACCGACCCGACCGACCCGACCGACCCGACCGACCTGACCGACCTGACCGTCCTGTCCAGACGCATCCGGTGAACCGGCGCCGGGGGGGGGGGGGGGGGGGAGGGGGGGGGGGGGGGGGAGGGGGGGGGGGGGCGAGGGGGTCTGCTGTCCCCTC